>NZ_JBQLZR010000060.1:0-5547 GCF_052168375.1 Glycocaulis sp. | reverse complement strand
CATCGAGCGCATCGCGGATCAGTTCCACGCGCGCCGAGCTGGCCATGTTCGCCGCGGGGCCTGCGCCGGCCAGTTCCAGCTTTTGCAGTATCTCGTTGAGGAGTTCATCGCCCGGCCCTTCGTCGCGCGCTGGCGTGGCCGCTCGCGGCGCCGTCATCGGGCGTGCGGACTGGACAGGCTGGGCGGGGAGGCGCGTTTCCATCTCCTCGATCCGGGCGCTGGCCGTTTCCAGCTCCTCGATCAGGGAGAGGTTTGCCGCCCGCAGCTCATGCAAGGCCTTTTCGGTAGAGCGGCGCTCCTCGGCGCGGGCGGCAGCTGCATGGGCCTGTCCGGCGATCAGGAAGACGACAGCCCCCATCACCCAGGCGAGACCGGATTCCATCAGGCCGAACCGCTCGAACGCCAGCGCCGCCACGATGGCAACCATCGCGTAGGTGATTACGACCAGCATGTCTGTGGCGCGCGGAATGATGGCCCTGCCTCCGGTTTGCACGCGTACCGCGAATCGCAGCTGTGCCTGCATAGTCTATGCCGGGCCGCGCCCGTCTGTCAGACCACTTTCAGCGCCATGAAAAAGGGGCGGACCTGGCGGCCCGCCCCTCCCGGTTCTGTCAGCCACTCAAAGCCTAGCTTTGCGTGTGCGGCGCGATCTTGATCTCGACGCGGCGGTTCAGCGCCCGGCCGGCATCGGTGGCGTTGGAGGCAACCGGATAGTCCGGGCCCGCGCCGGTGATGAAGAAGCGGCGGCCATCAACGCCGACCTGTTGCAGATAGCCGGCAACGGCCTGAGCGCGCTGGGCCGACAGGCGCATGTTGAGATCACGCCCGCCGGTGGAGTCGGTGTGGCCAATCACGTCAACATAGGTCGCCGGATAGGTCTGGAGAACGTCAGCAACGTCATTGAGGATCGGGAAGAAGTTCGGCTCGATATTCGCCTGGCCGGTGGCGAAAGTCACATTGCCCGGCATGACGAGATAGAGGTCCTGGCCTTCACGGCGGACCGTAACGCCCGACCCGCGCAGGCGCTCGCGGAAATCGCGCTCCTGGCGGTCCATGTAGTTGCCAACGCCTGCGCCAGCGAGAGCGCCGATACCGGCACCGATGAGCGCATTGCGGCGGTCATCGCCGCCCGCCAGCGTGCCGAGCGCTGCGCCGGCAAGCGCGCCGGTGATCGCGCCGGTTCCGGTGCGGTTCTGCGTGACATTGCCGTACTGGTCAGTGGTGGTGCAGGCCGCCGCCATGGACAGCGCCATGCCGGCAACGACGAGTGAACGATAGATCATGGCTGAAATAACTCCCCATGGTGACGTGAAACAGGTTTTCAGACGTTAGCGCGTCCGGGCCGCTCTGGCCACGCAAGAAGAGTGACAGAGCGATGAACGCAACTTGAACGAACCTCTCCAACGCATGAATGCAAAAAACGCTCCCTGCTTTTGTTCCAATCCCCTTGACGGTCCATGACCGCCTGCTTATGTCCCGGCTGCTGGCAGCCGATGGCATCGAGTGCTAACGGCCCGGAGCCAGAACTCATATTGTTTGCGAAGGGCGGCGATTTCCGCCCGGAGAATTGGAGACGTGACGCGATGACCTTTCGTCCTCTGCATGACCGCGTGCTCGTGAAGCGCGTCGAGGAAGAGTCCAAGACCAAGGGCGGGATCATCATTCCCGATACGGCCAAGGAAAAGCCCCAGGAAGGCGAAGTGATCGCCGCCGGTAGCGGCACCATCAAGGATGACGGCACCGTGCGTCCGCTGGACGTGAAAGCTGGCGACCGCATCCTGTTCGGCAAATGGTCGGGCACCGAGGTCACCATCGATGGTCAGGAACTCCTGATCATGAAGGAATCCGACATTCTGGGCATTGTCGGCTAGGCCCGGCCCGGAACTTTCCCAAAACCACCGACTGATCGAACAAGGAGCTGACACACATGTCCGCCAAAGACGTAAAGTTCGGCGTATCCGCGCGTGAACGCATGCTCAAGGGTGTCGATACCCTTGCCAACGCCGTGAAAGTGACCCTGGGCCCGAAAGGCCGCAACGTGGTCATCGAGAAGTCCTTCGGCGCCCCGCGCACCACGAAGGACGGTGTTTCGGTCGCCAAGGAAATCGAGCTGGAAGACAAGTTCGAGAACATGGGCGCCCAGATGGTCCGCGAAGTTGCTTCGCGCACCAATGACGAAGCCGGCGACGGCACCACGACCGCCACGGTTCTGGCTCAGGCCATCATCCGTGAAGGCATGAAGTCGGTTGCCGCCGGCATGAACCCGATGGACCTGAAGCGCGGCATCGACAAGGCCGTCCTGAAAGTCGTCGAGGATATCAAGGCCAACTCGACCCCGATCAAGGGCTCTTCGGAAATTGCCCAGGTCGGCACGATCTCGGCCAATGGCGAAAAAGAAATCGGCGACATGATCGCCCGCGCCATGGAAAAGGTCGGCAATGAGGGTGTCATCACCGTCGAGGAAGCCAAGTCTCTCGAGACCGAGCTCGACGTCGTGGAAGGCATGCAGTTCGACCGCGGCTACCTGTCGCCCTACTTCGTGACCAATGCCGAGAAAATGGCTGTCGAGCTGGATGACCCCTACATCCTGCTGTTCGAGAAGAAACTCTCCTCGCTGCAAGCCATGCTGCCGGTTCTCGAAGCCGTCGTGCAGTCCAACCGTCCGCTCCTCATCATTGCTGAAGACGTCGAGGGCGAGGCTCTGGCCACGCTCGTCGTCAACAAGCTGCGTGGCGGCCTGAAAGTGGCTGCCGTGAAGGCTCCGGGCTTTGGTGACCGCCGCAAGGCCATGCTGGAGGACATCGCTGTCCTGACCGGCGGCCAGGTCGTCTCCGAAGATCTCGGCATCAAGCTGGAAAACGTCACGCTCGACATGCTGGGCACCGCCAAGCGCGTGTCGATCACCAAGGACGACACCACGATCGTCGACGGTGCGGGCGAGACCTCGGCCATCGAAGGCCGTGTGAACCAGATCCGCAAGCAGATCGAAGACACGACCTCCGACTACGACAAGGAAAAACTGCAAGAGCGTCTGGCGAAACTCGCCGGCGGTGTTGCCGTGATCAAGGTCGGCGGCGCTTCGGAAATCGAAGTGAAAGAGCGCAAGGACCGTGTTGACGACGCCCTGAACGCCACCCGCGCTGCGGTGGAAGAAGGCATCGTGGCCGGTGGCGGCGTCGCCCTGCTGAAAGCGGCCAAGGCTCTTGAAGGCCTGGAAGGCGACAATGCCGACCAGACGCAAGGCATCGCCATCGTGGCCCGCGCCATTCAGGCGCCGATCCGTCAGATCTCCGAAAACGCCGGGGTCGAAGGCTCCATCGTGGTCGGCAAGATCCTGGAAAACAGCTCGCGCGGTTACGGCTTCAACGCCCAGACCGAAGAGTATGGTGACATGTTTGCCTTCGGCATCATCGACCCGGCCAAGGTTGTGCGTACTGCCCTGCAGGACGCGGCCTCGGTAGGCTCCCTGATGATCACGACCGAAGCGGCGGTTGCCGAACTGCCGAAGAAAGAATCCGCTCCGGCCATGCCGGGTGGCGGTATGGGCGGCATGGACTTCTAGTCCATCCTCTCCTCAGGCTACGGAAAGGGCGGCTGGCAACAGCCGCCCTTTTTGTTTGCGCCTTCATCATTTTCAGAAGACTTCTCCACCGGGGTCCCCGGCTTGACCGGGGCTCCAGAAAAAGCCTGTGGCGTGTCTGAACGGCGCCCAGCGTTCACACTCTGATGGTGCCTTGCACTCTGGGTCCCCCGTCGGGGCGGGGGACCCCGGTGGCATCGATGCAGATCAAGATCAGGCCGCTATGCGTCCTGCGAGAACACCTGACCTACCCCCTGACATGGCCCTCCAGCGCATCGAGGCGGGCATTGGCCTCGGCGATACGGGTCTCGGTCAGTTCACCGCGCTCGATAGCCGCCATCACCCAGCGCTGGATGTTGGCTGGCAGGTCGGGGTCCGGATTGGCGGAGTTGGAGATCAGCAGCAGGTCATTGCCAGCCTTCAGCGCGCCAATGACCGCTTCTTCGCGCCCGTAATGGTTGCGGATCGCGCCCATGTCGAGATCGTCTGTGATGACCGCGCCCTCATAACCCATGACCTGCCGCAGGAGGCCGTGCAACACACGCCGTGACAGGGTTACGGGCAGTCCGTCCGGATCGAGGCGCTGATTGACCAGGTGTGCGCCCATCATCAGATGGGCATGGCCTGAACGCATGAGCTGACCGAAGGGCGCAGCCTCCTCGAAGCTCCAGGTAGAGGTAATGTCGACAAACCCGTCATGGCTGTCGCCGCGAGAGCGGCCATGCCCGGGAAAATGCTTGATGGCGCAGGCAATGTTTTCAGCTTCGAAGGCCTCGATGAAGGCGGCGCACCAGGCCGCGACGCTGTCGGCATCGCTGCCATAGGCCCGGCCATACTGTCCGATGGCGTCATTGCCCGGATCATGCAGGTCCGCGATAGGCGCAAGATTCATGTTGAAGCCTGCTTCAGCGAGTTCACGCGCAGCCGTGGCAAAAAGGGCCGCCCCTGCCTCCAGCCCTTCCTCTGCAAGCGCCTGCGCGCGGGGGATACGGGTAAAGCCCATATCGCCGGTCAGGCGCTGGACCACTCCGCCTTCCTGATCAATCGCCAGCCAGGCGGTGCCGGACGCCGCGCGCAGACGGGCGGCCATGGCGAGGGCCGGGTCTCGCTCGCGCGCGTTGTGGCGCAGCATCAGCACCCCGCCAATGGCATTGTTCTCGAGGTGAGCGACCATGGTGTCGGCTCCCTCGCCTTGCGGATCGCTGCCGACAAACCCCATGATGATCAGACGGGCAATCTGCGCTTCAAGCGGGCGCACGGGCGCGTCGGCAATGCGGTATCCGCTTTCGGGCTGACCACTTGCCAGCCCCGCACCTGCGCCAGCAAGCCCCAGCCCCGCCAGCACCTGACGGCGATCCATGACCATGACATTTCCCCTCGAAATCCGTCCCCTGATCCGATTAGGCAGGCCCGCCGCACGGATGTCCAGCCTGCGGCGCCGGGGAGCGCACTTCGAAATTTTAAGCCGCGCGTCATGTTTTCGTAAGGCGGCGCAGCGCGATATGGGCGCCAATTACGGGAGGAACACTTTTCATGAAATATCTAGTCAGCGCCCTCGCCTTTGCGCCCCTGCTCATCGCGGCCAGCCAGGCCCAGCCCGCACCGCCCACCCCGCCGCAGCGCGAGGTCATCTTTGAACGTGTGGAAGCGCCCGGGGCGCCTGCCCGTCAGGGCCGCGTCGTCATTGCCCTCGATCTGGAGGAAGACGGTTGGACAGACGAACACGACGCCATCCTTGAAGAGGCCATGAGCGAGCTACGCGAAGCGCTGTCCGCCCTGCCGGGCCGCATCGACGCCGAAATGGATATTCACTGGCACGAGCGCCATGACGTCCATGTCGACGGGGAGCGCATCCGGATCATGGTCGAGCGTGCGCAGGCCGATGCCGCCGAGGCGCGTGCCTATGCAGAGCGCGCCCGCGAGGAGGGCAGACTGGCCCGCCGTGAAGGTGAAAGCGCCCGCGAGGC
>NZ_JBQLZR010000059.1:0-13724 GCF_052168375.1 Glycocaulis sp. | reverse complement strand
GGCGGAGCCGTCACGGTACGGCTAACGACACCGATCTGCACGAGCGCATCAAGCCTGCGCAGCGCCTCGTTATGGGTAACGTGCTTCTGGGCCTGCGCGGGCATGATGTAAGGCAGGGCGAGATTGTCTGTGCTCACAGGGGCTTCCTCTTTGCCGGGATCGCCCAGAGTTTGACAGCACGCCGGATCAGCCGGATTGTCCTGCCCGCCACCTTGGCAGGAAAGCCATCCTGCGCCAGCCGCCTCGTGGACAGGTCTCCAACCTCTCCACCCATCCGCGCGGGCGACACGATCTCGCGTGGCACTACCAACCCGGCCTCGATGGATGATAGGGGAGCAACAGGCCTGTGAGCTCTACTGACGACACCAAGCAGCAGGTGCACGACTTCTGGAACGAAGCGGCCTGCGGCGAGGCCCTGCTGCTGACGGATACAAGCCGAGAGGCCTATGACGAGCAGGCACGGGAACGCTACCGGCTGGAGCCCTACATCCCCGGCTTTGCAGGCTTCGAAAATTCCTGCGGACTGGAGGTCCTCGAGATCGGTGTCGGGCTCGGGGCTGATCACGAGCAGTTTGCCCGTGCGGGCGCAGTCTTGCACGGGATTGATCTGACGCCTCGCGCCATCGAGATGACGCGCGACCGCCTTGGACAGGCAGGGCTCGTCTCGAACCTGTCAGTGGGAGATGCCGAGGCGCTGGATTTTCCGGGCGACCGGTTCGATGTCGTATATTCGTGGGGCGTGCTCCACCATAGCCCCGACACACCCCGTGCGATTGCAGAGGTTCACCGCGTCCTTCGCAAAGGTGGTGAGGCACGGGTCATGATTTACCATACGTGGAGCATGATCGGGCTGATGCTCTGGCTGCGCTATGGCCTTCTGGCAGGCCGCCCATGGCGTAGCCTCGAATATCTATACGCACACCACCTCGAAAGCCCCGGCACCAAGGCCTATACCGTTGAAGAAGCGCGCACGATGTTTGCCGCATTCGAGGATGTGAGTATCGAAACCGTCCTGACCCATGGGGATTTGCTGGAATCGGAAGCCGGACAGCGCCATCGCGGCGCGTTTCTGTCACTGGCCCGGAAAATCTGGCCCCGCGGGCTCATCCGCCGCTTGCTGCCCGCTGCCGGCCTGTTCATGCTGATCCGTGCACGAAAATAGTCTGATCCCTTTGAAAGTCCGGCCACCGGCCCCGTCATGAAACAGCTCCTCCAGTCCCTCAAATCCGGCGAGATCGAGATCGCTGACGTGCCTGCTCCGGCTGCTGGCCGCACGCAGGTGCTGGTCCGCACCTCGCGTTCGCTTGTGTCTGCGGGGACGGAGCGCATGCTTCTGGAGTTCGGCAAGGCCAATCTGATCGACAAGGCACGCCAGCAACCCGACAAGGTGAAGATGGTGCTGGAGAAGGTCCGCGCAGACGGGCTTTCGGCCACACTGGAAGCCGTCCGCACCAAGCTCGACCAGCCGATTGCACCTGGTTATTGCAATGTCGGCCGCGTCATCGAAAGCCGCGCGGCGGGTTTCACAGTGGGCGACCGGGTCGTCTCCAACGGCAAGCACGCCGAAATCGTCAGTGTTCCGCAAAATCTGTGCGCGCGCGTACCCGACACGGTCAGCGACGAGATGGCGGCTTTCACGGTACTGGGCGCCATCGGCCTGCAAGGCATTCGTCTTGCCAATCCAACGCTCGGTGAATGCGTGGTTGTGACGGGGCTGGGCCTGATCGGGCTTCTCACCGTCCAGATGTTGCGCGCTCAGGGCTGCCGGGTTCTTGGCATCGATCCTGACCCGTCCCGGCTGGCGCTCGCGCAACGCTTTGGCGCCGAGACCGCCAACGCCTCGGACGGCAGCGATGTCATTGCGAAGGCAATGGAGTTTTCACGCGGCCGCGGCGTCGATGCCGTGCTGATCACCGCCTCCACCCGCAGCAGCGAGCCGGTCTCACAGGCCGCCCGCATGTGCCGCAAGCGCGGACGCATCGTCATGGTCGGGGTCACGGGGCTGGAGCTCAGCCGGGCTGATTTCTACGAAAAGGAGCTGAGCTTCCAGGTCTCCTGCTCCTATGGTCCGGGCCGCTATGACCCGGCTTACGAGGAAGGCGGACAGGACTACCCGATAGGCTTTGTCCGCTGGACCGAACAACGCAATTTTGAGGCCGTGCTGGACCTGATGGCCGCCGGTGCGATCGACACCGCTTCGCTTACAAGCCACCGCTTCACGATCGAGCAAGGCGTCGAGGCGATGTCGCTCCTGACATCGTCTGAAGCCTCACTCGGGATCGTGCTGGAGTATCCGCAAGGTGCCAGCGAAGACAGCGCTCGCCCTGCCCGTAGCGTGACGCTGGCGCCAGCAGGAAACGCCGCCCCCGGCGCCGTGCGGGCCGGCTTTCTGGGAGCTGGCAACTATGCCAGCCGCGTGCTGATCCCCGCGTTCGCGAAGGCCGGTGCAGACATGCTCGCGCTCGCGAGCGCCGGCGGTGTCAGCGCGGTGCATTTCGGGCGCAAGTTCGGCTTTCGCCAGGCGGTCACAGACAGTGCCGCGATCTTCGCCGACGAGACGATCAACACGGTCGTGGTTGCCACACGCCACGACGCCCATGCCGGACAGGTCCTTGCCGCCTTGCGCGCGGGCAAGCACGTTTTCTGCGAGAAGCCGCTCTGCCTGACGCTCGACGAACTGGCCGAGATCGAAGCCGAAGCTGAAGGCCGCCCCGGTCAGCATCTGATGGTCGGCTTCAACCGCCGCTTCGCGCCGCATGTCCGCAAGATGAAATCGCTGCTCGATACGGTCGATCAGCCGAAAAGCATTGTCATCTCGGTCAATGCCGGAGCCATTCCGGCAGATCACTGGATTCATGACACCGCAGTGGGCGGCGGACGCATCATTGGCGAGGCCTGTCACTTCATCGACCTTGCCCGTCATCTGGCAGGCTACCCAATTTCCGGGACACAGGCGCTCACCCTGCAAGGCCAGGGTGCCCTCCACGGCAATCCTGACACGGTGAGCATAGGCCTCAGCTTTGCCGACGGCTCCACCGGAACGATCCATTACCTTTCCAACGGACACAAGGCGTTCGCCAAGGAACGCGTGGAAGTGTTTACTGCCGGACGCATCCTGCAACTGGACAATTTCCGTGTTCTGAAGGGATGGGGCTGGCCGGGCTTTTCGCGCATGGGCGGGCGAGGCCAGAACAAGGGCGCCGAAGCACTTGCCGCCGCCTTCGTTGACGCGATTGGCAAGGGCGAAGCGGCACCGATTGCCCGCAGCGAACTGTTTGAGGTCAGCCGCGCTACGATCGAGATCGCGCGAGGGGCAGGCTGATGGGCCTCGTGTCCTGGATGGACCGGACTTTCTATCCGGACCTAGCGAACAACTGGGATGACACCCTGTTTCGAGAACGCATCCTTGCCGCGCTGCCGGCGGACGCGGAGATCCTTGATGTCGGCGCTGGCGCCGGAATTGTGGAAATGATGAATTTTCGCGGCCTTGCCCGGCATGTCTGCGGCGTCGATCTGGATCCGCGTGTCACGGACAACCCCTATCTCGACGAGGGGCGGGTATCGGATGCCAGCGGCATACCCTACGAAGACAACCGCTTCGATCTCGCCTTTGCCGACAATGTAATGGAGCATCTCGACGCGCCGGAGGCGGTCTTTGCCGAGATTTTCCGGGTGCTGAAGCCGGGCGGTATCCTTCTGTTCAAGACACCCAACCGCAATCACTACATGCCGGTGATTGCCCGCCTTACCCCGCACGGGTTTCACCAGTGGGTGAACAGGCTGCGCGGCCGCGCGGAAGTCGACACCTTCCCGACGCGTTATCTGGCCAATTCGCGTGGCCAGGTCCGGCGCCTCGCCAAGGGCGCAGGCTTTGATGTCGAAGCCATCGAGCTTGTCGAGGGCCGGCCCGAATACTTGCGCATTTCGCCTGTGACCTATGTCGCAGGCCTCGCCTATGAACGGCTCGTCAATACCGGCAGCCTGCTGGAAGGGCTGCGCATCGTCCTGATTGCCCGCCTGAGAAAGCCGAACGGAGAGCGCCCGTGCTGATCGACATTATCGCCGGCGCACGTCCCAACTTCATGAAGATTGCGCCGATCATCCGTGCCCTGGAGGCACGCAAGGCGCAAGGCGGCCCGCTGACCTACCGGCTTGTCCATACCGGCCAGCATTATGATGCGCGCATGTCGGGCGATTTTTTCACCCAGCTGGGCATTCCTGCGCCGGACGTCAATCTGGAGGTTGGGTCCGGCACCCAGGCCGAACAGACCGGCGCGATAATGGTGCGCTATGAGAAGCTGCTGATGGAGGCTCGAAGCGCCCTCTGCCTCGTCGTGGGCGATGTGAACTCCACCATGGCCTGTACCATTGCCGCGAAAAAGCTGGGCGTCCGGGTTGCCCATGTCGAGGCGGGCATTCGCTCTGGCGACATCACCATGCCCGAAGAGGTCAACAGGATCGTCACCGACAGCCTCTCGGACTGGTATTTCACCACGTCGAAACGCGCCAACGAACACTTGCTCAAGACGGGCGCGCGGCCCGATCAGGTCCATTTCGTCGGCAACACCATGATCGACACGCTTCTCCACCACATGGAGGATTTGCAGAAGCCCGACTTCTTCGACGCTGCAGACCTTGTGCCCGGCGGCTATTTCGTCACCACCCTGCACCGGCCCGGCAATGTGGATCGCGGGGACGGGTTTGCCCGCCTGCTGGCGGCGATCGCCGATGCCACGCGCGGCGCGCCCGTGATCTTTCCGGTTCACCCGCGTACGGCCCGCACGCTGGAAGCGGTGGGCGCAGCGCCGGCGAGCTTCCACCTCGTTGATCCGCAGCCCTATCTGCAATTCATCTGGCTGGTAAAGCACGCCCGCGCTGTCATTACCGATTCCGGCGGCATCACAGAGGAAACGACCGTCCTTGGTGTGCCGTGCCTGACTTTGCGCGACTCTACCGAGCGGCCTGAAACCGTCGAGATGGGCACCAATGCCCTCATCGGCACCGACCCCGCCGCACTCGCCCCAGCCCTTGCACCACTGTTTGAAGGCAAGTGGAAGACAGGTGCCATCCCGCCGCTCTGGGATGGCCAGACAGCGCCGCGCATTGTCGCCGCGCTGGAGACCCTGCTGGCATGAGCGTGACCCTCAATGCGACCCGTCACTACCGGGAGCACCTGCGCGAGACGGCAGACTGGCTCGTTCGCTCCATCCGGCCGGGTGGCGGCTCTGCGGCGCATTATTCGCCGCTGCGGGGCTGGTCACCGCCCTACCCTGAAACCAGCGGTTACATCATCCCGACGCTGCTCGACGCTGCGAAAGCTCTGGATGATCCGTCTTTGCGGGACAACGCGATACGGATTGGCGAATGGCTCCTGACCCTGCAGGACGGCGAGGGCTGGTGGCCGGGCGGCGTCCTGCGCAAGGGTGCAAGCCTGACCCCCAGCGTGTTCAACACCGCCCAGATACTTGAAGGCATGACGGCGCTGGCACGTGAAACGGACGAGGCCCGATGGCGCGAAGCAGCCTCCAGAGGCGCAGGCTGGCTAGCCGGCACGCTGGGCGAGGATGGTTGCTGGCACGTTGGCAATTACCGCGAAGGGGTAAACCCCAGCTATTACGCGCAGGTCGCTTCGCCCATGTTGCAGGTCTGGTCCATTACCGGCGAGGCGGCGATACGCGACGGCGCCGTCAGGGTGCTCGACCGCATTCTGGAACGCAGGCTCGATAACGGCGTCATCGCCGGCTGGGGGTTTGATGAAGGCCGCCCGGCCTTCACCCACACAATTGCCTATACGCTGAGGGGCTTTATCGAGAGCGCCTTTATGCTGGACCGCTGGGATGATTACGGTGCGCCCTGCATGGCGGCACTGGAAAAACTCAACCGTCAAAGCGAGCTGCGCAATGGCCTTCTGCCCGGTGCCTATGGCGACGACTGGAGCGCTGTGCGCTGGTATTCCTGCCTGACGGGCAATGTCCAGACGGCGCTTTGCCTTCTGCGAGTGGAGCAAAGAGAGCCGGACCTGCGGCTGGTCAACAGCGCTGCCAAGCTGGTCGACCAGGTCTGCGCACGCCAGACGATTGGCGGCGGGTCTGCCGGCATTCGCGGCGCTGTGGCGGGCTCCTCGCCGCTCTGGGGGCGCTACATGTTCATGCGCTATCCCAACTGGGCCGCGAAATACCACGCAGACGCCCTCATGATGCTGAGTGACCGGCTTGAGCAGGAAGCCGCGCGGTGAAACCGGTGGTCCTGATTGCCGGGTATGACCGCGCACCGCACGCCATTGCCATCGCCGAAAACCTTCGCCGGGCCGCAATGGCGCCCAGCCTCATTGTAATCGCCTACCCGGTCAGCATGACCCGTATCCGGTCAATCCTGCGAAGCCGGGGCCTGGGGGCTATCCTCGGCTATCTGCGCGGCGGCAACGCAGCGGCAAAGCCGGAAAAATCGCCTTTGCAGGAATATCTGGCTGCATCGGGACTGGATGAAGACCGCTCCTTGCGCGCGTGGGCCGCGCGATGGGATGTCCGCTGCATCAGCGTGACAGACATCAATTCGGATTCAGCGACCCGCGCCATCGCCGAGCTTGATCCCGGTGTCACCGTCTACACCGGCGGCGGCATCTTGCGCCGCTCGCTGATCGAGGCGGCAAGGCGGCGTATCCTCAATGCGCATTCCGGCCCGCTGCCTGCCATTCGCGGCATGAATGCCTGCGAGTGGTCATTGCTGCTGGGTGAACCCCTGTCAGTCACGATGCACCTGATCGACGAGGGAATTGATACCGGACCGCAACTGGAACGCATCCCGGTCCGGGCGCAGTCAGGCGATACGGTCGACATGCTCCGCGAGCGGTGCGTCGTCGCCGGCATCGAGGGCATGACCCGCCATGTTCCGGCTTTGCTGTCGGGGCATGAACCGCAAGCGGTCGAGCGAAACAGCGCCGTACACCGGCAGTGCTTTGTTCTGGCTCCTGCCTTGCGCGAGTTGCTGACGGCGAAACTGCCGGACCTGATCCGGCAACAGCAATCCTTGTCAAAGCGCCGATGATCTCGCGCCGCTTCCTGCGCACGATCCGCCATACCCCGGCCTCCCAGCTCTTTCACCGGGCAGCCCTGATGGGGAAGAGACGCGCCTTTTGCCGGCTGGCTGCGCGATTTGAAAGTCTGCGAGCGCCTTCCTCTGCCCCGCCCCCTGCGCTTCAGGAGGATTTGCCAGCCCCGTTCCTGCCCTGCGCACATGGCAGCGTCACCGCACAGCCCGGCCGATACGCGTTCACCTTCCTCAACGAGACCCGCGAGTATGCCTTGCCTATCGACTGGCACGATGAGGCACTCAATACCGGCACGCGGCTGTGGAAGCTGAACCTGCATTATTTCGATTACGCCCATCAGCTCGATGACCCGGCCTTCACAGCACTGGTATCTGACTGGATCGAGCAGAACCGGCCCTATGGCCCGGGATACTGGCTGGACAGCTGGAACAGCTATGCCATGTCGATCCGGCTGGTCGCCTGGATGGGCGAGTTCCAGCGGCGGCAGGGAACACTGGACGCCCCGTTCAAGGACCGCCTCGCTGCGTCAATTGCCGAACAGGCCCGCTTCCTTCTCGCCAATCTGGAACTGGATATTGGCGGCAATCACATCATCAAGAACATACGCGCGCTTCTCTGGTGTGCGCGGTTTCTGGATACCCCGCTAGGTGCACGGGCGGGCCAGACCGGCATAAGTCTGCTGGAGCGCGAACTGGAACGCCAGATCCTTGCTGACGGCTTCCATTGCGAACTGTCGCCCGCCTATCACAATCAGGTCTTCGGTGACCTGCTTGATTGCTGGCGGCTGATGGCACCGGGCGCAGTGCGGGATCGCCTCCTGGTCAGGCTGGAGGCGATGGCGCAGATCGTCGCGGATTTCACGCATCCGGACAGCCAGGTGTCGCTCTTCAATGATGGCGGGCTGAACATGACCGTCCCGGCATCGGCCCTGCTGCGCACCTATGAGGAGATAACGGAGAAAACCGTGACCGCCCGCGCGGTTAGTCACTACACGTCGGCAGGCTATCATGTTCTGCGTACGCCGGATTTTCTGCTTGTGTATGACGCGGGACGGCTCGGTCCGGACGGGCTTCCTGCCCATGCACACGGGGATGTCTTCGCCTTTGAACTCTCCGCGGGCGGGCGCCGTCTCATCGTCGATACGGGTGTCTACGAATACAATCCGGGCTCAAGGCGCGATCACGCCCGCGCAACCGTTGCGCACAACACGCTGACACTGGACGACGAAGATCAGGGCGAGTTCTGGTCCGCCTTCCGGCTGGGCCGCCGCCCGGACGTGTCCGTGCATCGTGCGGACACCGAAAACGGCGTTTTGATCGTAGATGCCGGGCATTCCGGCTTTCGTCACCTGCCCGGCAATCCCGTTCATCGCCGGACGCTGACCGCCAGCCGGGATGGCATCATCAGCGTCAGGGATATTGTCACGGGCGGGGATGGCCAGAGAGCCCTTGCCCGTCTCCTGCTGCACCCGGATGTCAGCATCGAACGGGAGGCAGACGGGCGCTTGCGCCTGAAAAGCGGAGCTATCGAATGCCACCTCGAAGCCGGAGGCGCCAAGGTGCGCATCGAGAACCAACCCTGGTGGCCGGATTTCGGGGTAGAGATCGCGACACGCCAGCTGGTACTGGATTACGGTGTCGTTCCAGGTGAATGGGGCTTTGCGTTGCGCGTCGTGACTGGGGCCTCGGCAAGCGAAGCCGCGCCGGACGGGAAACCCGGATAGACCATGCACATACTCTTCCTCACCGACAATTTTCCGCCCGAGGTCAATGCGCCGGCCAGCCGCACGTTCGAGCATGCGCGTGAATGGGTGAAGGCGGGCGCGAAAGTGACGGTGATCACCTGCGCGCCGAACTTTCCCAAGGGCAAGGTGTTTGACGGCTATCGCAATCGCTTGCGCAGCACAGAGGAACTAGACGGCATCACCGTCATCCGGGTCTGGACCTACATCACCGCCAATGAGGGCTTCTACAAGCGGACACTGGACTATGTGAGCTTCATGGTCTCAGCGTTCCTCGCCTCGTTCAGCGTCCGGAATATCGACGTCATTGTCGGGACTTCCCCGCAATTCTTTACGGCGATGGGCGCATTTCTCGTCAGCCTCTTGCGCCGCCGTCCTTGGGTGTTCGAACTGCGCGACATCTGGCCGGCCTCGATCAAGGCTGTCGGCGCCATATCGGACGGCCCCGTACTCTCTGTGCTGGAGCGGATCGAGATGTTCCTCTACCGCCGCGCCAGCCACATCGTCACCGTCACCCATGCCTTCCGGGCCGAACTTGCAGAACGCGGCATTGATGCGTCGCGCATGTCGGTTGTCACCAACGGGGCGGATCTGTCTCGCTTCCGCCCTGCTGGCGGGTCACCGGCCCTCGCGGCCTCACTCGGTCTGGAGGGCTGTTTTGTCGCCGGCTATGTGGGGACGCATGGCCTCGCCCATGGTCTGGAGACGCTGCTCGATGCTGCCGCCCTCTTGCAGGAGCAGACCGCCACCCGCCATGTCCGCATCGTGCTTCTGGGTGATGGGGCCCGCAAGGCTCATTTGCGTCAGCGCGCCGATGAGCTGGGGTTGAACAACATAGTATTCCTCGACAGTGTCCCCAAGGATGCGGTGCCGTCCTACTGGGGACTTCTGGATGTTTCGATCATCCATCTGAAGCGGGATCCGCTATTTACTACCGTCATTCCCTCAAAGCTCTTCGAATGCATGGCCATGGGCGTGCCAGTGCTGCACGGGGTGGAAGGCGAGTCCGCCGATATCGTGCGCCGAGAGAAAGTGGGTGAAACCTTCGAACCCGAGAATGCTGGCGAACTGGCGCAGCGCCTGACCCGGCTCGTTGCAGAGCCGGAAACGCTTGCGAGTTACCGCGAAGCCGGCCTTGCCGCCGCGGCCCGATATGACCGTGCAAACCTTGCGGCCGACATGCTGGGCATCCTGCGCGAAACTGCCGGACCAAGCCGCCATGCTGGTAGCGGGGCCGGGCCTATTTCTGAGGAATGATGCTGACCTTCCCGGCGGGCACCTCAAGCCGCACCTGGGACTCCATCAGAGACAGAAGAATCCGGATGCGGTCCGCACTGCGCAATTCAAGAATATCGGCCAGCTCACCGGCGAAAGGTCCGTCGAGGATGCGCACGCGCTGACCTGCGCTCAACGCTTCGAGCCCGCGCACAAATGCTCCGTCTTCGTCACAGGCAGAGTGGAGTGTTTCCACCAGGCCCATCGGGGCAGGCTGAGGCAGACCACCAGCCTTGACCAGACGCACAACGCCGGTCGTACCGTCAATCGAACGCCAGCGAGCCGTCTCAGGGTCGAAACCGGCAAAAAGGTATCCGGGAAATAGCGGCGTTCTGGCCTCGCTCAGACGGCGCGCGTGACGCACAGTGCGCCATACCCAGGGCAGGAAGACACAAAAGCCCTGCCGCTCGAGATGCTCACCCGCCAGGAACTCTCGCCTGGGCTGTGTATGCACAAGATACCAGCGCTTCATCGCTCTACTTTACTGGAGGCCCCACACTCAGGGGTTAACCAAACGTTACGCAAAAGCAACACTTCATTGGCAAAACCGATCCTGATTGGCGAATCAGCGGGCGCAGGACGCGGAGCGGTTGCCCCGTTCAACCGGGAAGCGCATACCAGTTGGACCGAGAGGTCGCCCGGGGCGCTTGTATGGACAAGGAACCATTTCTGGTCGGACACGAGACCGGCTCCCGGCTTGTCATGCAAGCTGAAGCACTCGGTTCTTCCCGTCTGACCCGTTCCGTTTCCCACCCGGATGCCGCCTATGCTTCATGCCGTGCACTCTATGCAGGTGGTCGCGGGAAACGCGCTTTCGACATCGTCATATCGCTGACCGGGCTTGTGGCCCTGGCAATTCCGCTGCTTCTGGTCGCGGCACTGGTAAAGCTGTCCAGCCGGGGACCGGTCCTGTTCTGGTCGGAGCGCGATGACGGGTGCGGGCGAACCTTCCTGATGCCGAAATTCCGCACGATGCGGGTCGGTGCCCCGCTCCAGCCACGCGAGCAGTTTGCGGATGCCGCTGACAGCCTCACCCCGACGGGCCAGATTCTCCGCAGGCTGAGCATTGATGAACTGCCCCAGCTCTTCACCGTTCTGACGGGCAAGATGAGCCTGGTGGGCCCTCGCCCCCTGCTGCTCGATGATCCTGCCCTCGCGCAGCGCAAGATGCTGCTGGGCAATGCACGCGCCCGGCCCGGCCTGACCGGGCTTGCCCAGGTGAATGGCCGCAACTTCGTCACCCCGCGCCGCAAGGCACATTATGACGCATTCTACGCCCGCAACTGGTCGTGGAGGATGGATGCCGGGATACTGGCGAAGACCGTTCGCGTCGTCCTGTCACGCAGCGGCGTGCTCTAGGCCCGCCAACCCGCAGTTTCATGGTGGGTGGTGACGGGGTCGAACCGCCGACCTACTCGGTGTAAACGAGTTGCTCTACCAGCTGAGCTAACCACCCATCCAGGCAAAGCTGTTTAGCCGCCGCCGAACGGCTCGGCAATCGTCTCACTGTCATGACAGATGCACGGGATGCTCATCCGCTTCTGGCGGCGCGCTGCGCCGGTTGCAACCGGTCGGAGCCGTAGGAGCCGAACGAATGCACCGAGACAGCATAGCGGTGCAGTGTTTCCAGCGCCCGCGCGACATTCGGATGGCTTTCATGGCCATCAAGATCGAGGAAGAACATCTGCTGCCAGGGTTTGCCGGCAATGGGCCGGCTTTCCAGCTTGGTCAGGCTCACCCCTTCGCGGCGGAAGCCATCAAGGGCGCTGACCAGCGACCCAGCCTCATCTGACGTCACGATCACCAGCGAAGTCTTGCACGGCAGCAGGGGCGAAGCCGGCTTGGGATCCTGAGCCAGAGCAACAAAGCGCGTATAGTTTTCCGGATGATCAGAGGCGCTGGCATCAATGATGTTGAGGCCAAACAGGCGCGCGGCGTCGCGCCCGGCAACGGCAGCGATATCGGGCTTGCCCGTCAGCGCCTCGTTGAGCGCTTCGGTGGAGGAGCTGACGGCCCGCGTCTTCAGTTCCGGGTGGCGGGCAAAGAAACGCTGTGACTGGCGCAGGGCCTGCGGATGGCCGAGCACCGTGCGGACGCTGCCCAGATCATGCGCCTTGCCGACAATGCAGTGCTCTACCTTGTAGTGGTGCTCGCCCGCGATCTTCAGGCGCGTATCGCGCAAGAGATCATAGACCTCCACAATGCCGCCGGTCGTCGTGTTCTCGATCGGGGCAAAGCCGTAATCGGCCTCACCTTTTTCAACCGCCTCGAAAATCCCCGCAAACTCGCGCTGGATAACCGGCATGACAGCCGAATAGCGCCCGGCGAAGTGGGCATCTGCCGCAAACTGGCTATAGCTGCCCGGCCCGCCCAGATAGGCGACCTTCGCCTCGTTCAGCGTCGCATTGCGCACACGGGCATCAAGGCCTGCACGCTGGCGGCGCAGCGAGTCATCAATGATCAGCTGGAACAGCTTTTCGACAAAGGCCTCGTCCAGCCCCTCTTCCCGGCCAAGCGCAACCGCCCGGTCCAGCACGGCGCGTTCGCGTTCGACATCGCGAACCAGAGCGCCCTCACCGGCTTTCAGCGCGCCCAGCGCCTCTGCCAGACGCCGGCGCTCGACAAGCGTGCGGACGAGATTGGCATCGGCCGCGTCGATGGCCTGACGCAGGCTTGAACGTTCCTCTGAGCGATTGTCATTCTGGCTGGTCATGGTCTTCGTCCCCGAAATGAAAACGGCCCCGTCCGGTTTGGTGGAGGGGGCCGTGAAATCTGTCTGGCTCAAGAATGTGCGCGCAGACTTCACCCGCCCCCGGTAAAGAGGCCGAAATAATAGCGGGTGGCAAAAATGCTGCGCTTGCTCATACCGCCACTGTGAGCACGAAATGCCGACGGGTCAACGGTCCTTTGGCAACACGCTTGGCATTGATGGCTGCCCGTGAAACGCTGTGGCCTGGCTGTCATAAGGGGACCGACAATGATCCGTACCGCAATCGTGCTGGCGAGCTGCCTGCTTGCCGCGTGTTCACCGGCCGATGACGAGAGCCGTGCAAGCGGCACTGTTACCGCAGAAATAACAACATCGCTCGGCGTGATTGCCCTCGAGCTTTATCCCGATGCCGCGCCGGTCACGGTGGCCAACTTCATCGAACATGCGCGTGCCGGTCATCTCGATGGCGGTTCATTCTACCGGGCTGTCCGGCCCGACAATGACCGCCCTGAGGTCGAGCCGATGCATCTGATCCAGGGCGGGTACGGGTTTGATGGCTTGCCCGAAGCCGAAGGTATCGCGCACGAGCCGACCGGAGAAACCGGCCTCTCCCATGTGCGCGGCGCGATTTCGATGGCGCGCAACGAGCCCGGCACCGCCACCACCGAGTTCTTCATCATGGTGGATGACTATCCCGGTCTTGATTCCGGTCCCGGCCGGCGCAATCCCGACGAGGCAGGCTATGCCGTGTTTGGTCAGGTCACGTCCGGCATGGAGGTGGTCGAAGCGATCGCGGCCCAACCGACAGGCCTCGAAGCCGCTCCAGCCGATTTCCAGTATCCGCAATTCATCGTGGATCCCGTTCGGATAGAAAGCGTGCGCATCACCAGCGACTAGACCGTCGAACGGATCACAAAAAAGCCCCGGCCAATGGCCGGGGCTTCTTGCTG
>NZ_JBQLZR010000058.1:0-2773 GCF_052168375.1 Glycocaulis sp. | reverse complement strand
GCCGCGAGCAGCTGGGCCTTGTGGAAGCGATCGAGAAACTGACCGAGGCCGAACGCAAGGCGATGGAACTGGCCTTGCCGCGTGACGAGGCGGCCGAACGCCAGAAGGAATTGCTGCGCAGCCTGACCCAGCCCGCCGAGGAGCTGGCGCAGCGTCTGGACGATCTCTACGCCGTGATGGCGCGCAGCCCCGAGCATGCGGACACGCTGATCGCCGAGATCAGCCGGGTGAAGGACGCCCTTTACGGCGACGACACGCAGGACTTCGACCGGCTCGAGCGCAATGTCTTCGGCGGTCTCGCCAAGATGGCCGAAGACTCCCGCAATCTGGAAAGCCAGCTTGACCGGGCCGGGACCGGCGCCATCAGCGACTTTGCCGGCTTCCTCGATGACCTTGAAAGCCGGGCGATGAGCGTCGGTGAAGCCTTTAGCGAAATGGCCGACATCGTCATTTCGGCGCTGAAGCGCATCATGATCGAGCGCTACATTATCGGGCCGCTGGCAGATGCCCTTTTCGGCGCGCTCGACGGGGCGTTCAGCGGTGGGGCGAAGGGCACGAGCGTCAAGGCGGGCGTCCGGCATGCGGGCGGGCCTATCAACGCATCTGGCCCGCATCGCGACGTGCCGCTATCCGCGCTCGGCTCGGCCCGCGTCATGCACTCCGGTGGTTATCTGGCGCCTGACGAGCACCTCATTATCGGCAGGGACCGCGAGCGCATGCTTAACCCGTCCGAGGACAGCGCGCTCTTTCGCCTGCTCGACCGGCTGGGCCAGCAGGTCAGCCAGCCAACCCCGGCCTTGGCCGGACCGGTGCCGCTCGATATCCGCTTCCATGGCGAGCGGGAAGCCGGTGTGCGGGCGCAGGAAGGCGAGCGCCGCGGCGGTTCGCAAGGGATCGATGTCATTTTCGAGAAGAAGGCGGAAGCCATGTTCAGCTCGGGCCGCATGGACCGCGTCATGCTCGACCGGTACGGCGTGGGCGTGAAGGGGCGTAATCGATGATCGTCTGGCCTGAAACCCTGCCGCAATACCCGCAGCGCGAAGGGCTGGATTCTGCGGGCGGTGAGAACGTACAGCGCAGCCCGGTCGATGCAGGCCCGCCAAAGCGGCGGCGCGTCTCGACGCGCATGCCGGACCGGCTTCGCGCGACCTGGTATCTGACCCCGGCGCAATACGCCATCTGGCAGGACTTCCTCGAGGATGACATCGCGCAGGGCGCTCTGCGCTTCACCCTGCCGGACCCGTTCAGCGACGGCACGCTCAATGCGGCCCTGGTGAATGGCAAGGCCAGCGTCTCGGTCAATCCCGGCCCCGGCGTGATGATCTCTCTCGGTCTGGATCTGGAGGTGTTGTAATGCCTTCGGTCCGCTATCTCGACGCCGCGCTGGCGCAGGAAACCGATGAAATCCATCTGGCCCTGCTGACGGTCACGCACCCGGATTTTGCCGCCCTTGAGATTGAAGCGCCGGAATACGGCATCAGCAATGGTGCCATCCGGCTAGTGGCTAACGGGGAAAGCGTAACCAGCCGGGGGAATGTCTACACCGCCGCCGGTTTCGAGCTGACCTTGCCGCCGCAAGGCGAGGGCGAGAAGCCGGTCATGTCGGTGCGGATCGAGAACATCGACCGCCGCCTGACGGCGCTTCTGCGTACACTGACCAGCCCGCCCGTCTTCAGCGTGGAAGTGGTGCTCGCCTCCGACCCTGACACGGTCGAGGAGGCGCTGCCCGATTTCCGGCTGGTCGAGTGCGATGGCGATGCGCTCGAGATCAGTCTGCAGCTCGCCCACCCTGACGATGAGCGCGAGCTGGTCTGCTCCTATGTCTTCGATCCCTTCAACGCGCCCGCGCTTTTTTGAGTGATGCTCCACGCCTCCGCGTGTCGCGCCTCGCATAGGCTCGGGCGCGCGGTCGCGCTCTCAGGCCGCGTTGCGGCCTGTCAGGGCAAAGCCCGCCCGCGACTTTTCGCGGAACGCTGCAGGCCGGATGGCCTGCGCGGCGAGACCCGGCTTTAGCCGGGGCTGCGCACCTGAAAAAGGGCAGTCACCGATGGTCCCTTCATTCTCCGCTTACTTCGCCGTCCCCTATCTCTGGCGCGGGCGGGACTTGCAAGGCTGGGATTGCTGGGGGCTGGTCGCGTGGGTGCGCCCGCACACATTCGGCCTGCCGTGCCCGGACCATGCCGGGATCTACAGCGCACGGCCCGAAACCCGCGCCGAACGCTTCGCCCTGCAATCGACGTTGATCAGCTCGCAAATGTCTGCCTGGACCCGCGTCGAGCGGCCCCCTCCGGGCAATGTGATCCTGTTCAATATCGACGGGCTGCCGGTCCACACCGCGCTCTATGCCGGGCAGGGCGACTTCCTACACTGCCTCGCCACCCGCCGCCCCGGCCAGTCCGCGACGCGGCTGGAGCGGCTCTCAGATCTCCAATGGGAAAAGCGCCTGGAGGGGTTTTATGAGCTCTGTTCCTGATGCTCAGCCCCATCCGGGGCTTCGCGCCTCGCGAAGGCTCGGGCGCGCGGTCGCGCTTGCGGCCCCTTACGGGGCCGGGGCCTCTTCCCTGAATCTCGCCCTTCACCCGTTCCAGACGGACGTTCGGCGCGTAGAGGCCCCCGAGGGCGCTAGCCTTGCCGAGATGGCGGCGCTGCACGTTGCCGACCCGGTCCTGCGCGCGCACCTGATCGCTTTTGTGGACGGCCAGCCTGTGGCGGCGGAGCTGTGGGGCGAGACGCGGCCCGTTGCTGGCAGCCATGTCGTGCTGCGCGTCGTGCC
>NZ_JBQLZR010000057.1:0-1716 GCF_052168375.1 Glycocaulis sp. | reverse complement strand
CTTTTCTGTTAGTGGCTTTCAGCCATTGAAGTGCCTCAACGCTAGTGGCAACAGCTAGAAACTTTCCAGTGGGTCAATCAGAACGATTGCACCAGTCCTACCTTCAGTGATCGGCTGGCTTAGAACCCGTCGCATAGCGCTTAGAACGGATATTGGCGGGGGGTATGTTGGAGGGTGATCCAATGATCAGTGGTAAATTCTGCAACGGCCCAAGCTCCGCCAAATCGACCAATGCCGCTATTTTTCTCGCCCCCAAACGGCGCATTCGGTAAATCGTTAACGGTTTGGTCGTTAACATGGGTCATACCTGCTTGCATTTGCAGGGCAAAGCGAAGGCCACGACCTTCATCTTGGGTAAATACGGCACTGGATAGGCCATACTCGGTGTCGTTAGCCACTTGCAAAGCTTCAGCCTCATCGCGGACTTTGATAATCGGAGCAATTGGGCCAAATAATTCTTCTCTGGCTACCGACATCTGATTGTTGACATCTGTAAACACATGGGGCGGTAGCACCAGTCCATCTGGCTCGCCCCCTAAGCGTTGACAGGCACCTGCTTGCTTAGCTGCTTCAATATGGTCAAGCAGTGAATTTAGCTGGGCTTGATCAATAATGGGACCAATTACCGTCTCTGGATCATTGGGATCACCTACCTTAAGCTGGCTAACCCGATCAATAAAGCGATCGACAAATTCGTCATGCACCTGTTGGTCAACAATTAGCCGATTAACGCTCATACAAATTTGGCCTTCGTTGAGAAACTTGCCAAATACCGCTGCATTGACCGCCTGCTCTAGATCAGCGTCATCTAACACCACCAAAGGACTATTGCCACCTAGTTCTAGAGACATGCGTTTTAAGATGGGGCTATCCATAATTTGCTTACCGATATGCCGCCCTGCTTGGGTCGATCCAGTGAAGGTAATCACGCGGGGAATAGGGTGAGCAACAAAAATGTCGCCAATTTCTCGGGCTGGCCCAGCGACCACGCTAAACACGCCGGGGGGTAATCCGGCTTCTTCAAAAATTTTGGCTAGAATTAGCCCCCCCGAAATGGGTGTGTTAGAGGGTGGCTTTTGCACTACAGCATTGCCTAGAGCGATCGCCGGAGCAATTGAGCGATTTGCCAGATTGAGCGCAAAATCCCACGGACTAACAACCCCCACGACCCCGACTGGCTGGCGGTAAACCCGGCTTTCTTTACCTGGGATGTCTGCAGGCAACAGCCGCCCTTCGGCTGCATAGGGAACTGAAACGGCTTGTTCCATGACGTTGCGGGCCACCTGCCATTCCAGCGTGGCTTTGGCACGAGGGCTACCCGCCTCTCGAATTGACCAAGCAATCATTTCTGCTTTGCGGGCTTCCATGATTTCAACCGCTCGTCGCATTATCTGCGATCGCTCACTTGGCAAAGTTTTAGCCCACGCCACCTGTGCTTTTTGAGCCGATTGATAAGCCTGGTCAATATCTTGTTCGTTGGCTGCCGCAATTTCTATAATCGGCGTTTGGCGGTAAGGGTCAGTCGGCGTAATTTTATGCTTAGAGCGACCTATTACCCAGCGGCCATCGATAAATAAATGATCAAACCCAGTGTAGAGAGCAGGTGCTTGATCGGGGATTTGGGAAGTTGAAAGGGTTGCGGTCATTAAATCAAGAAGTGGATAGTTGCCAGCCGCTATTGCAGAAATCGGCGAAGACCGTAGTCTGCTCCGAAAG
>NZ_JBQLZR010000056.1:0-16561 GCF_052168375.1 Glycocaulis sp. | reverse complement strand
TTTCGGGGCCTTGCACGTCAAACGTGATGGCGCTGATCTCGCGCAGACCCATGACCAAAAGCAGGATGGCCAGAACCGCACCCGCTATCTTGTTCCAGAACAGATCGCCCATCGACGTCCTCTCGCCCTGATATGACTGTAATTGTGCCGGTGTTTGGCACGCTATGCCGCCCTGTGCAACAGCTTGGCGCGATTGAATGGCCTTCAAATAGCAGGCCACAAAGTTTCATCCGCCTAGCACCGTCTCATCTGCCTGCCCATGGGGCAGGTCGTCGCGCCGTGTCGGCGGTGTGGCTGGCGAATCCCTTTCATCCCTGAAGCCAGGTTTCGATCAGGCGCCGGGATATCGAATAGTGTGGCGGCCCCCAGCGCATGAGCGGGCCTTCGTAAAGCTCGCGCACCTCATCGCGCGTGAACCATCGCGCTTCCTCGATATCGTCGGCTGCTACCGGATCGCCGGGTTCGATCTCGGCCAGAAGCCCGATCATCAGCGTCGATGGAAACGGCCAGGGCTGGCTGGCGATATAGCGGGCGGAGATGACCTTCAGCCCGGTCTCTTCCATGACCTCGCGCGCGCAGGCCTCTTCTATCGTTTCGCCGGGCTCCATGAAGCCGGCGAGCGTTGCAAACACGCCGGGCGGCCAGGCCGGCTGGCGCCCCATTACGCAGCGATCACCGCTATAGGGCAGCATGATCACGGACGGGTCGGTGCGGGGGAAGTGTTCGGTGCCGCAGGAGGGGCAGACGAGTTTCGTGCCGCCATCGCGCGGTGCATTGGGCGTGCCGCAATTGGAGCAATAGGTCCGCCTGCCATGCCAGGCGAGAATCGCCCGCGCCCGGCCCAGAATCGCTGCCATGTCCGGCTCGGCCATCATAGTCGCTCGCCGGAAGTCCAGTGGCGGACCCGCCTGAGCTGTTTCTGCAGCTCCGGCGAACCATGGCCTGTGCCCCTCCACACCGAGGAAGATCAGTCCGGGCGGGCGAAGGCCCATCGCTTGCGCCTGCGAGGGATGCAGAACCAGCGGGTCGCCTTCTGCCGACATGACGACATCTCCGCCACTGAAGAGCACACAGCCCGCCGCAGGGTCGCGCAACGCGCTGTCGATAAACTCCGGGTTCGAGCGGGCAAGGCCCGCATGATCCAGCGGTGAGCGGGTGAAGGTCAGGTGCATGTCAGATCGATCCATTCGGTTCATGCCATTGCGCCCTGATGCGGCCCCGGTTGCAAGACCCGGTGTTGTTGCGTCTGCGAACATTGCCGCAGCCTTTCTGCAACATGGATAACCGTAAAGGAATTAGGCGTTTGTGCCATAATTGCCTTGGCTTTGCCTTAGTCCGTGTCCGGAATGTAACAGGGATGTATTGCACTGCATCATTAACGGCTGGAGGCCTCTTGCAGGCAGGGGGAGGGGCGCCTCATCTCTCGCCGCACGGGCCCGGGGGGTCCCAAAAAGACGAAAGGTCGAATCAGATGAAATCTCTCCTTGTTGCCGCCAGCGCAATCGCAGTCCTCGCCGGTGCCGCTTCCGCCCAGGAAGGCCCGTTCCGCCTCGGTGCAGGCTATCAGGCAATCGATACCGACGGCCTCACCTATGACACGCTGTCCCTGCGCGGCAGCTACGACATCACCCCGATGTTTGCCGTTGAAGGCGAATTCCTCGCCGGCATGGGCGACGAGACCAACATTGTGGGTACGGCGCGCGTGACGTCGGAAATCAACTACGGCGCCGGTGTGTACGGTGTTGCCCGCCTGCCGATCGGCGAGCAGTTCAGCGTCTTCGCGCGCGGCGGTTATGCCTTCTTCGATACCAGCGCTCCGGTGTCGCGTCCGGCTCTGGCCAGCGACGTTGACGGCTGGGCTTTTGGTGCTGGCGCCGAGTGGGCCTTCTCTGGTCCGCACTCGATCCGCGTCGACTACACCCGCTATGACTTCGTGAACGGCAAGGGCGATGCGGACGCGCTCGGCGTGTCCTTCGTCCGCCGCTTCTAGAAGCTGGCAATAGCCTTCCGGCCAAGCGGTCAGGCGTGACCAGACCCCTGCGGCAATCGCTGCAGGGGTCTTTTCATGTCTGCCTGTTGACGCGAATGAGAATTACTCGCAAGAATGGAGTGTGCCATCAGGAGAGTCGCCGTCATGGGACAGGCTGTTTGCGAAATCATCCGCATTGACCGTCCGCAGCTGAGCGCAAGCGGGCGCAATGCCCCGGCAACCGACGCGGTGGAGCCGCGCGTTCGCGCCTGGCTCACGACACAATCGGCCATTGTCGAGGACTGGCTGGACCAGCTCGTCGCGGCCAATGGCGATGAACGTCTGATCGGCCTTCTGCACCAGCACGCCGCGTTTCTTCGCGACGCTGCAGACAACTGACACCGCGCTTGCGAAATCGCCCCGCGATACCGATACTAGGGATCAGGAAGGCCGGCGGCGGACGAGCCCCTCGCCAACCCGGTCAGGTCCGGAAGGAAGCAGCCGTAACGAGTTTCGGTTCGGGTCGCCGTCCGGTCTTCCGCCGCCTTCCATAGATGTGCCCGGAGTGTCCGTCCCGCGCCTGCGGGCCGCCCTTGGCCCAGACGTCGCAAGAAGGGGCCTGCCGCGTCCATGGACATTGCCGATACACCTGAAGACAGCCTGTTGCCCGATGCGGGCGATCCGGGTCTGGCCCTGCCGGGGTTCGAGGCTGCGCCTGCCTCTGGCGGGTATCAGGTTCTGGCCCGCAAATACCGTCCGCAGCGCTTTGCCGACCTGATCGGCCAGGAGCCCATGGTGCGCACGCTCGCCCATGCCTTCCAGTCAGGGCGCATCGCGCAGGCCTACATGCTGACCGGGGTGCGCGGGGTGGGCAAGACGACGACGGCGCGCCTTATTGCGCGGGCTCTCAATTACGAATCCGACGAGCGCACCGGCCCCACGGTGGAGATTGATCCTCCGGGGCGTCATTGCGACGCGATTGCCCGTTCGGCCCATGTCGATGTTCTGGAGATGGACGCCGCGTCGCGAACCGGTGTCGGTGATATCCGTGAGATTCTCGACGGGGTGCGCTATGCGCCGGTCTCGGCCCGCTACAAGGTCTACATCATCGACGAAGTGCACATGCTCTCCAACAATGCGTTCAACGCGTTGCTGAAGACGCTGGAGGAACCGCCTCCGCATGTGAAGTTCATCTTCGCCACGACCGAAATCCGCAAAGTACCCGTCACCGTGCTCAGCCGCTGCCAGCGCTTTGACCTGCGCCGCGTGCCCCGCGACATGCTCAGCGCCCATCTGGCGCGCATCTGCGAACGCGAAGGTGCGCAGGTGGAGGATGCCGGACTGGATGCCATTGCACGCGCTGCCGAAGGCTCGGTGCGCGATGCGCTCTCGCTTCTTGACCAGGCGATCGTGCAAGGCAGCGAGAGCGGCCCCGTTCCCGCCTCGCAGGTGCGTGAAATGCTCGGTCTTGTGGACCGCTCTCGCGTGCTGGATCTTCTCGACGCTGCACTGACAGGCAAGGGCGAGGCGGCGTTGAGCGAGCTGGAAAGCCAGTATGCCGCCGGCGCCGACCCGCAAGTGCTGATGCGCGACCTCCTCGATTATCTCCATGCGATGAACCGGGTGAAGGCCACTAATGGCAGCGCCGACCTTGCAGAAGCGCCCGAGACGGCAGCGCGCCTGCGCGAGCTTGCCGGGGCGCATTCCCTCGCCAGCCTGACGCGGCTCTGGAAGACGGCACTCTCCGGCCTTGAGGATGTGCGCTCGGCGCCTGATCCCATGGCAGCGGTGGAGATGAGCGTGATCCGGCTAATGGCGGCTGCCAGCCTGCCGGGGCCTGAAGAAGCCGCCCGTCTTATTGCAGCGCTGGAATCCGGCGCGCCGCTTCCCTCCGCCCCGCAAGGCTCATCGGATGCCGCAGAGGGACCGGCGGCAGATGCAGGGCCGCAGGCCGACAATGCCGTGCCTTCGGCTGACGGACCCTCCAGCCTTGAAGAGCTTCTGGCACTGCTCGACCGCGAGCGTGAGGTAATGCTCCACGATCAGGTGGAGCGATTTGTGCGCCTCGCCTCGATCGGTCAGGGAAAACTTGTCTATGAGGCCGCCAAGGGCGCCCCGGAGGACTTGCCGAGCCGGCTGGCCGGTTTCCTCCACACACAGACGGGCGCGCGCTGGCTGGTCGACAGTCAGGGCCGTGCGCCGGGCGCAGAGACGGTGCGCGAACGCCGCCGCCGCGAGGCCGATGCCTTGCGTGAAAGGGCGCTGCGTGACCCGGCCGTCGTGCGGGCCATGACGCTGTTTCCCGGCGCAGAGCTGGAATCAGTCACGCCGCTTGAGCCTGCGCCGCAGCCCACCCAGATGAGCGGTGCAGAGACACAGCGTCAGGAACGCAAGCCATGAAAGACCTCGCCGGGCTGATGAAGCAGGCCCAGGAAATGCAGAAGAAGATGGGCGAGGCTCAGGCGCGCCTCGATTCTGTCGAGGTGACGGGCGAGTCCGGGGCCGGGCTTATCCGCATCACCACGACTGCCAAGGGTGAACCGCGCAAGGTCTCGATCGATCCCTCGCTCATTGATCCGTCCGAACCGGAAATCCTCGAGGATCTGATCCTTGCGGCCCTGTCCGATGCGCGGCGCAAGTCGGACGAGGCGCAAGCCAAAGTGCTGCGAGAGGCCGCTGGCGGTCTTGGCCTGCCGCCGGGCTTTGACATGCCCTTCGGCATGAAGCCCTGACATCTACCTGCCTCGAGGGCTGCCTGCTCCTCTCTCCGCCGCTAGGCTGATCGCCTGAAGGCGCGAGTGATTCGCGCGCGGGGAGGATTGAGATGGCCGGCACGGCAGGCCCGGAAATTGAACGCCTGATCCAGCTGCTGGCCAAGCTGCCGGGGCTGGGACCGCGCTCGGCGCGGCGCGCTGCCCTGCACCTTATGAAAAAGCGCGAGGCCCTGATGGAGCCGCTCGCCGAGGCCATGGCCGAAGCTGCAAACAAGATCCGCCCGTGCGGAACATGCGGCAATCTGGATGTCAGCGACCCTTGCACTGTCTGCCGCGACCCCAATCGCGGAGACAGCGTCATCTGCGTCGTCGAGACCGTCGGTGATTTGTGGGCGCTGGAACGGGCCGGGGCGTTTGCCGGCAAGTATCATGTGCTGGGCGGGGTCTTGTCGGCGCTCGATGGTGTCGGCCCGGATGATCTCAACCTTGCAAGCCTGGTCGAGCGTGCGGGTTCGGGGCGTGTCAGCGAGGTGATCCTCGCCCTCAATGCCACTGTGGACGGACAGACGACAGCCCATGTCATTGCCGACAGGCTCGCCTCCACGGGCGTGACCATCACATCCCTTGCGCGCGGCGTTCCTGTGGGCGGGGAGCTTGATTATCTCGATGACGGCACGCTGGCAGCGGCCTTCCGCTCGCGCCGCCCGGCCTGACCGGTCTTTCAGGCTTTCACGTCGAGAAGGGCGCCGACCATGTCATCAGCGGCGCGTATGATGGCGGCTGACGCAGCCGCCTGATGCTCTGCCCGGATCATGTCCACGGCAGCACCTATGTAGTCCGGAGAAGGAGTAGCGCGCCCGCCGGTTGCGGGGTCCCGGGGGGAGGGGCCGGCAGGCGCGCCAGGAGTGGTGACCGCGCGGGAGGGGCGGTCGGGGATGGTCAGGTCACGAACGCCGCTCACCCGGTCTGCCGCGCGGTTCATCAGAGCCGTGACAGAGGCAAAGCCCGAAACACCGGAAGCGAAGGCAGCGTTCATGAAGAGACGATGCGCGTTTTCCCCGCCCGCCGCCATCAAAACCGGTAAACTTCGTAAACACCGGGATAACGGCGCTGACGCGCTGCTGCCTTCATTTTGTCCCGGCTCTGCGCTATAGGCACTGCCCGAAACCCATTGCCACCGGCCTTGAACCGGCGGGAAAGGAAAGCCAGTGACCAATCTTCTCGATGCGCGCCCTGCCGGGCCGCGCGATACCCGATCCTCCAGTCCGCAAGCCGATGGTGCGCGTGTTGACGCGCTGATG
Organism: Glycocaulis sp.; assembly: GCF_052168375.1. Classification (NCBI taxonomy): domain Bacteria; kingdom Pseudomonadati; phylum Pseudomonadota; class Alphaproteobacteria; order Maricaulales; family Maricaulaceae; genus Glycocaulis; species Glycocaulis sp. The sequence continues at coordinate 10,577 of NZ_JBQLZR010000056.1, read as the reverse complement.
GCCGAGTTCGGCCTGACTGGCGAGTTCCTTGGCCTTGGCGGCAAGCCTGAAGATCACCGAGTTGTCGCCGCGATGTCAGGCGGGGTGGATTCGTCCGTTGTTGCGGCAATCCTGCACCGCGCGGGCTATCAGGTCGTCGGCATGACCTTGCAGCTCTACGATCATGGCGCCGCGATCCACCGCAAGGGCGCGTGCTGCGCCGGGCAGGACATCCACGATGCCCGCCGCGTGGCCGAAACCTGCGGCTTTGCCCACTACGTGCTGGACTATGAAACCCGCTTCAAGCAGGCGGTGATGGAAGATTTCGCCGACACCTATCTGGCGGGCTCCACTCCGATCCCGTGCGTGCGCTGCAACCAGTCGGTCAAGTTTGCTGACCTGCTCAGCACCGCGCAGCAGCTGGGCGCAGCCGCGCTGGTCACCGGTCATTACATCAGGCGCGAGGACCGGGCAGACGGACCGGTGCTCTTGCGCGCGGAAGATCACGGCAAGGACCAGTCCTATTTCCTCTTCGCGACGACGCGCGAGCAACTGGGCTATTTGCGCTTTCCGCTGGGGCATCTGACGAAGGACCAGACGCGCGAGCTTGCGCTTGCGCTGGGCCTTATCGTGGCGGCCAAGCCTGATAGCCAGGACATCTGCTTCGTGCCCGATGGCGATTATGCCAGCGTGGTCAAACGCCTGCGCCCTGACGCGGCCCGGGCCGGCGAGATCGTCCACGCCGATGGGCGCGTTCTGGGCACGCATGATGGCGTGATCCACTACACGGTGGGGCAGCGCAGGGGGCTGGGTGTGGCAACGGGCGAGCCGCTCTATGTGATCCGTCTCGATGCGGCCAACGCACAGGTCATCGTCGGCCCGCGCGAAGCACTGGCCGTGCGCACCGTCCAGCTTGCGGACGTGAACTGGATAGGCGATGGCCCGCTTGGCGATGCGGACGGGCTGGAGATCGCCGTGAAGGTGCGCTCCACACGCCCGCCGAGCCCTGCCACTTTGCATGTCGCTGCGGATGGCGCCGTTACCGTGACGCTTGCCGCTGGCGAGGAAGGTGTCGCGCCCGGACAGGCGTGCGTGTTCTATAGTGTGGACGAAGACGCTCGTGTGCTTGGTGGAGGGTGGATTCGCACCACCCGCCCGCAGGAATGTGCCGCATGAGCGTGGATGCGTATTTCGAGCGGCTGGACCGGGAAAAGGCGATTGCCCCGCTTGCCCGGCTGGTCCGCGAGTGGATCAGGGCGCGTGCGCCCCGCCTCGCTGAGGGGCTGGCGTGGGGCTATCCCTGCTATTCCGGATCAGACCGGATCTGCTCCATCGTGCCTCACAAGGCTCACGTGAATCTGCAGTTCTTCCGGGGCGCGGAACTGGCCGGTCATATCCGCATGGAGGGCTCGGGCAAGGCCTTGCGCCATGTGAAGATTTATGACGGCGATGACCTTGATGACGGGCTTGCGGCCATCCTTGCGGACGCTGTCGCGCTGGACCGCGCCTGACATTGCACCTGCGAAAAGCCTTGACGCAGCGCGGCGCGGGGCCTTCACATGCGCGCCAGTTTTCAAAACACATACCCTTTTCATCCTGACACAGGAGAGACACTCATGAACGCAGACGATCCCATCGTCATTGTGGGCATGGCACGCACGCCCATGGGCGGACTGCTCGGCGATCTGGCACCAGTTGCTGCCCCGGAGCTTGGCTCCATTGCGATTCGGGCAGCCCTCGCCGAAGCCGGCGTGGCGGGCGATGACGTCAACATGGTCTTCATGGGCAATGTGCTCAGCGCCGGTCAGGGCCAGGCCCCGGCCCGTCAGGCCGCCATCAAGGCCGGCCTGCCCAAATCGGCTCAGGCTACCACGCTGAACAAGGTGTGCGGTTCGGGCATGCAGGCAGCGATCTATGGCCGCGCCATGATCCTGTCGGGCGAAGCCGACGTGATCGTCGCGGGCGGCATGGAGTCCATGACCAACGCGCCTCACCTCCTGCCGACCCATCGTGGCGGCTTCAAGTACGGCCATGACAGCCTGAAGGACCATATGGCCCTCGACGGGCTGGAAGACGCGTATGAGCACAAGGCCATGGGCGTCTATGCCGACATGGTTGCCCAGGAATACCAGTTCACCCGCGAGGACCAGGACGCCTACGCCATCGAGACGCTGAAGCGGGCGCAAGCCTCCACCAAGGATGGCGTGTTCAAGCGCGAGATTGCGCCTGTCACCATCTCCACCCGCAAGGGCGATGTGACGGTCGAGCACGACGAACTGCCCGGCAAGGCACGGCCGGAGAAAATCCCGGAACTGCGCGCGGCCTTCACCAAGGACGGCACCGTAACGGCAGCCAACGCCTCTGCCATCTCTGATGGTGCGGCAGCGCTGGTGATGATGCGCCTGTCCGAAGCCGAACGCCGGGGCCTGAAACCGATTGCGAAAATCGTCGCGACGGCTGCTCATGCCCACGAGCCGGCCTATTTCATGACCGCGCCGGTTCCGGCCATGCGCAAGGTGATGGAGCGGGCAGGCTGGACCACGAAGGACGTGGACCTGTTCGAGATCAACGAGGCGTTTGCCAGCGTGCCGATGATCGCGATGAAGGATCTGGGGCTGTCCCACGACGTCATCAACGTCCATGGCGGTGCGTGCGCGCTCGGCCACCCGATCGGGGCCTCCGGCGCGCGTATCCTCGTCACGCTTCTTGCGGCGCTCGAAAAACACGACCAGAAGCGCGGCGTTGCCTCGCTGTGCATTGGTGGCGGCGAAGCCACCGTCATGGCTGTGGAGCGGTTCTAGTGCGGGTGTGACCGATCAAGGTTCTGAAGCCCCCGCCATGGCGCGGGGGTTTCTTTTGCCCGAAAATTGTCAGCCCTCAGCCGCGTCGCAACCCGCATAGGCCACTTCGTAGCTCTCTTCAAAGCAGGCAATGAACCGGTCGACGATATTCAGGTTCAGCGGCCATTCCGGTGGGGTGTGGTCGGGGTAGTTTTCCCTGAATCGGACCAAGGCGGCGGCGAACTGTTCCGGTTCGGGGACGGCCGCCAGAGCTGCGCGTGCCTCCAGCAGAGCGGCCCTGTCCCGGCGCAGGAAGGCGATGGTGGCGTTGGCGTAATGCCGGTGCAGGAGATCATCGTCGCGCCGTGAGGCCTCGAACAGGTTGATGGCGTCCTCGTAATCGCCGGAAATCGCGCGCATCTGGCCTTCATGCCATAGCAGGCCCGAGCGCTGTTCAACGTTCAGCGCCTCGCCATGACGGCTGCGATAAAGCGCAATCGCGTCCGCTGCCTCGGTGAAGCATTCCTGCCGGCCTAGCCGGCGCCATCCCTCTTCGGACTGGTCAAAGGTGTGAAAGTCCTGCGCCAGCCAGTTGTCGCCGAGCAAGGCGCACTCAGTGGTGCCAGCGGCGAGCCCAAGGATGAGCGCTGCGATCATGGGCGAACTCCCTGAACAGACTTGCGGGTCAGCTCCCAGTATAGGTTGGAACCTCAGGGGCAGATCATTAAACTCACGTTAGAAAACTCACCGGCTCGGAGCCCTTCCCATGTCCACAATCGCCCAACGCCTCGCCGAACTCGGCATCACCTTGCCGCAGGCTGTCGCGCCGGTAGCCAATTACGTGCCTTTCGTGCGCTCGGGCAATCAGGTGTTCGTGTCCGGGCAGATCTGCATGGGGCCGGACGGTCTGGTGAAAGGCACGCTGGGCAAGGACATGGACGTGGCCGCAGGTCAGGCGGCCGCGCGCCTGTGCGGTCTCAACCTCATCGCCCAGTTTTCCGCCGCCTGCGAGGGTGACCTTGACCGGGTAAAGCGCGTCGTGCGCCTTGGAGGGTTCGTCGCCGCTGATCCGGCTTTCACCGACATTCCCAAGGTGATCAATGGCTGTTCAGACCTGATGGTGGAGGTGTTCGGTGATGCGGGCCGTCACGCCCGCTCGGCCGTTGCCTGCCCGGTCCTTCCGCTGGGTGCAGCCGTCGAGGTCGATGCGGTGATCGAGGTGGTGTGATCCGCGGTCTTCTGCAGGTTTCCTCCCCCGCCTGCGGGGGAGGTGTCAACGCAGCTGACGGAGGGGGACGTTTGTTTAGAGCATTGCCCCCCTCGGCCCTTCGGGCCACTCCCCCCGTGAACGGGGGGAGAAAACGCAGGCCGAACTAAACCGCGCCTAGCGTCTCCACAAAGCGGGCTGCTTCCCCGGTTGACGGCGCGACCAGCTCGTCATCACGCATCACGACGCGGCCGCGCACGATTGTTGCCATCGGCCAACCCGTGACGGTCTCGCCGGTAAAGGGTGACCAGCCGCAGCGTGACGCCAGCCAGCTTTCCTCGATCTCCCGCACCGCATGCAGGTCGACGAGCGTCAGGTCCGCATCATAGCCGGCGGCAATGCGGCCTTTGTTCGCGAGACCGAACACGCGCTGCGGCCCGTGGCTCGTCAGGTCCACGAACCGCTCCAGCGTCAGGCGGCCCTTGGCCACATGATCGAGCATCAGCGGAACCAGCGTCTGCACGCCCGGCATGCCGGATGGCGAGGCCGGGTAGGGCTTGGATTTTTCCTCTACCGTGTGCGGCGCGTGGTCAGAGCCCAGAATGTCGGCAATGCCCTGATCCACCCCGCGCCACAGGCCTTCACGATGCTTCGCATTGCGGATGGGCGGGTTCATCTGGGCGTAGGCGCCAAGGCGCTCATAGCATTCCGGCGCTGCCAGAGTCAGGTGCTGGGGCGTCACCTCGACGCTCGCAATATCCTTGTGATCTTTGAGATATTCGATCTCGTCCGCGGTGGAGATGTGCAGCACATGGATGCGCTTGCCAGCGGCGCGGGCTAGGCGCACGAGACGCTGCGTGCTCTGCATGGCGGCGATGTCGTCGCGCACCTCTACATGGCTCGTCCAGTCACCGTGGCGAGCCAGCACGCGCCGGTCGGCGAGGCGGAACTCATCTTCCGAGTGGAAGGCGGCACGGCGCTCGATCACCTGCAACACGGCAGCCACGCCCTCATCGGTATCGACCAGCAAATCACCGGTCGAGGCGCCCATGAAGACCTTCACCCCGCAGCATCCGGCCATCAATTCCATCTCGCGCAAGAGATGGACGTTTTCCTTGGTGGCACCGGCATAGAAGGCAAAGTCGGTATGCATGCGGTGATGGCCGCGCTTCACCTTGTCGGCCATCAGGTCCGGCGTTGTCGTCGCCGGGTTGGTGTTGGGCATCTCGAAGACGCACACCACACCGCCCATAGCTGCCGCGCGGCTGCCGGTCTCCAGATCCTCTTTCCATTCAAGGCCGGGTTCGCGGAAGTGCACCTGGGTGTCGATAACGCCGGGCAGGACGTGAAGCCCCTTCGCGTCAATTACCTCTCCGGCACTGGCTGCAGAGAGATCGCCAATGGCGGCAAACCGGCCGCCGCGAATGCCGATATCGGCCTTGATCCGTCCGGCATGGCTGACCACCGTGCCGCCTTTGACCAGGGTGTCGAACGTTTCGCTCATGGCGTTGCCTCCGCTTTGAGAAGAGTGTCTGCCGCTGCCAGTACGGTTTCAAGATCAAGATCGGACAGAAGACTGGTGTGCGAGGTTTTCACCTTGTCGCGCGTGCGCTCGTCGACCTGATCGCCCGCCCGGACAGAGGCCGTGCGCCGCCCCCAGGGACCATAGACACGTTCATCGGTCGGGCCAAAAAGGCCGAGCGTCGGCGTGCCTGCAGCCGCTGCCATGTGCATCAGCCCGCTATCATTGCCGACAAACAGGGCGGCTCCGGCAAGGCAGGCACCGGTCTCGAGCAGATCAAGCTGGCCAGTGAAATCGTGCGTGGTCTCCGGGTCGAGCCCCGCCATGACAGTGCGCGCCGTCGCCTCGTCGCCCGGCCCGCCAAAGAGTGCGATATGCGCGCCGTCCAGCGTGCCGCCCGGTGCGGTCAGCGCGCGGCCAAGGGCTGCAAACTGCTCCGGCGCCCATTCCTTGAAGCGGGCGGCTGCAGCCGGGGCGAGCGCCAGGACAGGTCCGTCAGGCATCAGGGCGCGTGCGCGGGCGCGGGCAAGATCATCGAGCCAGAGGACAGGCGAGGGGGCCGGTGCAACATTCAGGAAGGCGGCAGCTTCCTCGACCCGGTGGACGGGTGCGCCCTGTCCGGGCCAGTTTCGCTTCACATGGCGCTTGCCCGCCAGCAGAAACCAGCTCGTCGCACTCTCGCGAAGGTCGATCACCACATCCCAGCGCGTCGGGACGGTTTGCAGCCACAGCTCGAACCAGTGGCCACCGCCCTTTTTCTTCGCCATCACGATGACCCGGTCGAGGCCGGGTACGGCGCGGAAAAGCGGGGCGGCCAGCGGTCCGCAGGCGATCGTCACGCGCGGGTTTTCGTATTGGCGCAGGACATGGTCCAGCAGACCGCTGGACAGGATTGCATCGCCAATACGGGTGGCGGTGATGAAGAGGATTCGCGTCATGGCCGCTGCTTAGCCCAGAGCGTGCGCCTGTGCCAGTTCAAGGCTCCGCGGCTAGCGTTGCAGCAGGTCGAGCGCGCTGGAATAGAGCTTGCCGATAGAGCCGGTGAGCGCGACGGCCCATTTGACAACGAAGGGCGCCGGAATATCGCCCATGCGGGATATGGCGGGAATTTCCTGCTGGTAGATGCGCGCCATGCTGGCCACTGCCACTTCGAAGTGGGCGTAGAAGGCATGGATCGCCCGGCGGTCATCATTGGGCAGGGTGTTGAGGTTTTCCCGGTAGCGGTCGTAGGTATCCTTGCCGAAATAGCTCTGGAAGTCGTGGTAATAGCTGCCGATCTGGCTGATGAAGGCGGCGAAGCCGGAAATCAGCGTTACTATCGCATCGGCCATGCGTTGCTGGTCGCCAGCCGCGCGCGCATCTTCGACCGCCTGAAGCGCTTTCTGCGCCCAGTCCATGAAGTGCAGCGAGTATTCGACGAGATTGCTGGTGAAGGAGAGCTTCTGCTCCAGATCGAACAGGATGTCAGGGCATACCGCTTCCACCTTGCGCAAAAGCGTGGTGCTCGCCCGAACGGTCGCCCAGTCGCGGAACTTCTTCATCATGGCGATGGCAGAGCCGAGACTGTCCGTTCCAACCCCGGCCAGAAGCTCGCTTTTGACCAGCTGGTGCGAGATCGGGTTCGGCTGGGCCGGATCAAACTGCATGGATTGCCGGTAGGGCAGGGCCGTCAGTACGTCCTCCAGGCTGCCCGCCGGACGGCGGCCCTGTCTTCCAAGTCTGAACATGAATGCATCCCCCCTAGACCTCGCCCGTAATGATTGCGGAATATGACGCAGCGCGCAAATCACCGTCCTGTTGCGCACTTGCGCGCGCACGATGCGAGGCCATATCGACGCCATGACAGATACCGCCCATCTCACCCGGCTCTCCCACCGCGCCGTGATCCATATCAGCGGCGAGGATGCGCAGGACTTTCTCCAGCGCGTTGTCACCAACGGCCCGCAGGGCGTGAGCGAAGGCGTGGCGGTCGCATCCGCCCTGTTGACGCCGCAAGGCAAGGTGCTGTCCGATCTGGTCTTCTTCGCGGACGGTGCAGGCGGGCTTTTTGTCGATGTTCCGGCAGGCGAGGCAGAAGCGCTGCTCAAACGCTTCACGCTTTACCGTTTGCGGGCCAGGGCCGCACTCGCCTTGCGCCCTGATCTCGTTGTGGCCGCCGCCAGCGACAGCCACGTCTCGGCGTTGAAATCCGTCGCGCTGGCGAGCGCGCCCGATCCACGCAATTCAGGGCTGGGCCTTCGCGCGATCATCCCTGCCGAGGAGGATATTCCCGACGCGGTGGCGGCGTATCAGGCGGCCCGCCTCTCCATGCTCGTGACCGAGATGCCCTTCGATTACGGTCCGGCTGAAGTGTTTTCCACCGATGTGAACCACGACCTCCTGAACATGATCAATTACAAGAAGGGCTGCTTTGTCGGGCAGGAGGTCGCAAGTCGGATGCATCGCAAGGGCGGGGTGCGCAAGCGCACAATCGCCTTGGAAGCAAGTGAAGGCCTCGTGGCCGGTCAGGACGTCATCAGTGGCGAAACACCGCTCGGGACCGTATTGACCGCTCAAGGCAAAGCTGCACTGGCGCTGGTGCGCATCGACCGGCTGGAAGCGGCTGGAAGCCCCGTGATGGCGGGCGCGCAAGCGGTGGGCTTCAGGCTGCCGCCGACCGTCTGACGCGGTAATCCGCGCAGGCGCCCTCACCGTTTTGCTGTGAAAATACGATCCGGGTGTTGCAAGGCCGCGCCTTGCAGGCGCATGCTCTGTGCCGCAGTGCAGCAACTCCAGTGCGAAGGCCGATTCCTCCCGTGAGCACCCAAACTTTCCGCGCCCTTCTCGTCGAGAACGTCCATCCCGATGCCGATGCCGCCCTGACCGGCTACGGCCCGGTGGAAATCACGCGCGCCTCCGGCTCGCCTGATCCACAAGCACTCAAAGCTGCGCTGAAAGGCCAGTCTGTGCTCGGCATCCGCTCGCGAACCCATATCGATGCGGCAATCCTCGACGCGGCGCCGGACCTTCTGGCGGTGGGGTGCTTCTGCATCGGTACGAACCAGGTGGATCTGGCCGAGGCGGCACGGCGCGGCGTGCCCGTGTTCAACGCCCCGTTTGCCAATACCCGGTCGGTGGCAGAGCTGACGCTGGCTTCGATCATCATGCTGATGCGCCGTGTGCCGGAGAAGATGTTTGCCATCCATGAAGGCGGCTGGCTGAAAAGCGCAGACGGCTGCAACGAGGTGCGCAAAAAGAAGCTCGGCATTGTCGGCTACGGTAATATCGGCACCCAGCTTTCGGTGCTGGCCTCCGCGCTCGGCATGCATGTCTATTTCTACGACATCGAGCCGAAGCTCGCCCACGGCAATGCCCGGCCCATGGAGAGCCTTGAAGCGCTGCTGGCCGAGTGTGATGTCGTCACCTTGCACGTGCCGTCCAGCACGCAGACCCGCAACATGATGAACCGGGAGCGGATCCGCGCGATGAAGCCCGGCAGCTTCCTGATCAATCAGGCACGCGGCGATCTTGTGGACATCGAAGCGCTCGCCTCGGCGCTGGATGACGGCCATATCGCGGGCGCGGCGGTCGATGTGTTTCCGGTCGAGCCCAGCTCGAAGGACAACCGCTTCGACTCGCCGCTCCAGCGTTTCCGCAATGTCATCCTGACCCCGCATATCGGCGGGTCCACGCTGGAGGCGCAGGCCGCGATCGGTCAGGACAGCGCCATCAAGCTTGCCAAATATCTCTATCTCGGATCGACCGGCCATGCGGTGAACTTCCCGCAGGTCGAGCCCGGCCCTGTGCGGCCCGGTTGTACGCGCGTGGCGGTGCCGCATGTGAATGCGCCGGGCTTCCTGCGCCGGCTCAACGATGCGGCCGAACGCGCTGGCGCCAACGTGGCCGCGCAATTCCTGCAGACCGATGCCGAGATCGGCTATGCGCTGGCCGACCTTGAAGGTGCCCTGCCGGCAGATTTTCTTGATCGTATAAACGCGCTCGACGGCACGATCCGGGCCCGCATCCTGCCCTCGCCCGGATAGGTCCCTAACCCGCACCGCGCGCGATGAAGGGGCCGTTGCGATAGCCGGTATCGGTCTTGCCATAGAGGAAGGCCGAGCCATCGGGATTGCGAACGCTGCCGCCTGCCGCCGCCAGCACGGCGTGTCCGGCGGCAATATCCCATTCCATGGTCGGGCCAAAGCGCGGATAGAGGTCTGCCCGGCCTTCCGCGATCACGCAGAACTTCAGCGATGATCCCGCCTCGATACAGTGCCCGACAGGGTTGGCCTCCAGAAAGGCCTGGGTCTGCGCGTCGCTATGGGAGCGGCTGACTACCGCAATGCGGTTCCTGTCTTCCGGCAGGGGGCGGGCCTGCACGCGCTCGCACCTCTGGCTGTCGAGTCTTTCGCCAGGCTTCGCGCTGGCCGCCTGCGCCGTGGTGCCGCCCGCATGCAATCGCTCCAGTGCGGGAGCATAGACGCAGCCCGCGACCGGCAATCCTCCAGAGATCAGGGCGATATTGATCGTGAATTCGCCATTGCGATTGATGAACTCGCGCGTCCCGTCAACGGGATCCACAAGGATGAAATCCCCGTCGATGCCCGGCCGCAGGCCCGCTGCATAGCTTTCCTCGGCAAGGACAGGCACGCCCGGCAGTAAGGCCTGCAGGGCTTCCAGTATCACGGCCTCCGCGCGCAGGTCGGCCTCGGTGACGGGCGAGGCATCGGCCTTGGCATGAACGGGAAACGGCGCGGTATAGACCTCCATCACCGGGATGGCGGCCTTCAGGCAGATATCGGCAAAGGCCTGCGCCAGCTGGTCGCGTTCCGGCACCAATGCAGTAAACCCTTCAAACTCCGGCCCAACCGCCGGTCCTGCCTGTTTAGTGAACACCGTCACCGTTGGGAAGCCGGTGCAGCCGGGTAAGGCCTTGCCTCAACCAGCACTTGAACTTTTGCGCGCAAGAGCGGATTTTGTCTGTCATGACCACACCCCCGTCTGCCGAAGCCTCCGAAGCCGACCCCCTGGCCGTTGCCGAGCAGCGCCTGCTCACCGCCATTGATGCGGTGGAAAACCGGATGAGCCAGCTCGCCAGTCGTATCGGCGA
>NZ_JBQLZR010000055.1:0-4211 GCF_052168375.1 Glycocaulis sp. | reverse complement strand
CAGCTGGCGGCCGATCCTGATCGCGGCCATGTCTTTACCGACCGGCTTCTGCATGCCCGTGGCAGCGAAGAGACCATGTTGCTGGGTGCCGGGACGATGGGGCCGGTTCTGGCCCGTCTGGTGCCCGATGCGCAGCGCGTCGAGCGCGAGCGCTTCTCCACCCTCACCTATTCGGGATCGAAGAAGATCGGCAAGCTGCCCCGCCGGTCGGCCATTGTCGCTTTCTCGGCGGAGGATGTGTATGCCATTGCCGAACTGATCCGCCGCCAGCGCGGCGGCGCGGCGGTCGTGATGGGCGCGCTCTCCCCTCGGACCCGCAACGCTCAGGTCGAACTCTACCAGTCCGGTGAGGTCGACTATCTCGTTGCAACTGACGCCATCGGCATGGGGCTTAACATGGATGTCGACCATGTAGCCTTTGCGTCTTTCTCAAAATTCGACGGACACCGGCGCAGGCGCCTGCGGCCTGAGGAAATCGGCCAGATAGCCGGGCGGGCCGGACGCTTCCGGTCCGACGGGACATTTGGTGAAACCGGCGATGCACGCGGGCTGGACGCGGAGACCGTCGAGGCGGTGGAAAACCACGAGTTTGCGCCCGTCACCAGGCTGACATGGCGCAATGACGCGCTGGACTTCTCCTCGCTCGAGGCCTTGCGTAACACGCTCGTGAAGCCAACACCCTCGCCTGTGCTGGAACGGGTGCGCGGCGCCATGGACGAGCAGGTGCTCGACATTCTGGCCGCCGACAGCGAGGTGCGCGGCTGGACGCGGGCCAAGGGCGGGCTGGCGGCCCTCTGGGATGTCTGCCGCATTCCCGATTTCCGCAAGACGACCGTTGACGAGCATGCCCGCCTCGCCCGCCAGATCTACGCCTATCTGATGAGCCGGGAGGGTGTGCTGCCAGATGCCTGGCTTGAAGGCCAGCTGGCCCGTGTCTCTGGCACGGCAGGCGATGTCCCCACCCTGTCCCAGCGCCTCGCCCATGTGCGCACCTGGTCCTATGCGGCCAACCGGCCGGGGTGGACGCGCGATCCGGCCCACTGGCAGGCCCGCACCCGCGAGGTGGAGGACGCGCTCTCCGACGCGCTGCATGAAGCCCTGATGAGCCGCTTCATTGACCGGCGCACCTCTGCGCTGGTCAAGGGCTTGCGCGACAAGGCAGATTTGGCCGCTGGCGTCGATCATCGCGGCGAGGTGACGGTCGAGGGCCATTTCGTCGGCCGCCTCAAAGGTCTTCGCTTTGCCGCCGACACGGCAGCTGGACCGCTCGCCCAGCGCGCCGTTACCGGCGCGGCGCTCAAAGCCGTCCGGCCAGAGATCAACCGGCGCCTCGGCGAGCTTGCCCGCGCACCCGATGGCGATCTGGACCTTGATGCAGACGGCTATGTCAGCTGGAAGGGTGAACGGGTGGGCCGCCTCGCTCCTTCATCTGACAGGCTGAACCCCGACCTTGTCCTTGTCGGCGGGGAGCTGGGCTCGCCCGAAGCGGCTTCACGCGCCGTACAGCGCCTGCACCGTTATGTCGCCGACCGGATCACGGAACGCTTGCGGCCCCTCATCTCGCTGAAAAACCGCCTCACAACGGGCGAGGCCCTGACCGGGCTGGCACGCGGCATTGCCTGGCGCCTCGTCGAGGCAGGCGGCGCGACGGCCCGTCACGGGCTTGCAAACGACATTACGCAGCTTTCCGCACATGAACGCCGCCAGTTGCGCAGCGCAGGCGTGCGCATCGGAGAGCATGCCGTCTTCCTGCCAGGCCTTTTGAAGCCCGGTGCGGCCAGCCTCAACGCGCTCCTGCAAGGTGTGCATGCCGGCAACGCCGATGGCCGCTTTCACGCCCCCCCTGGCCGGGTCAGCCTGACCATTCGGGAGGGCGAGAGCGAGGCCGGCATCGCCGCCGCCGGCTATATCGCCTGTGGCGGGTTTGCCGTACGCGCCGACATGCTTGAGCGCCTTGCCGACATGATACGCGAAGCAGCCCGGGGCCATCCACGCCACTGGTTCTCGATAGATGATGCGATGTCGAGCCTTCTGGGCCTACCCGCTGCCGGCATGGCGGCGGTGATACGATCGCTTGGCTATACGCGTGTGAAGAAGGCCCGCGAAGGCGAGGCGGAAGCCTGGGCGCGCAGACGGCCCCGCAAGGAACGGGCCTCCTCGCCCGCTCCGGTGCAATCGCCTGTCAGTGCGGACAGCCCGTTTGCCCTTCTGGCATCGCTGGACCTGCCGGCGGCACCCTCTGGCCGGGCAACGGGTCAGCGCACAGCGCGCAAGCCGACCCGCAAGCGGAGCAAGGGAGCCAGGCGCGCCTGATGGATGCAGCAATGGAGCCGGTGCGCATTGATGTCTGGCTGTTCCGCGCGCGCTTCGCCAAATCGCGCGCCATTGCCAGCGATCTCCTGGCCAAAGGCCATTTGAGGCTGGAGCGCCACGGCCAGGTCATGCGCGTGACCAAGGCCTCGGCGCGGCTTCAGCCGGGCGACATCCTGACCCTGCCCCTGAAGTCCGGTCCCTTGCGTGTCGAAGTGTGCGCCATGGGCGTGCGCCGGGGACCGCCGGAGGAGGCGCGGACGCTATACAGGATCGCTGACAACGCAGACCCGTGATTGACAAAGCACCGCGCCGGTTCCATGTCCGGCCCGCCGACCGAACGCTTCGCGCCTGACCGGAAATGATGACGCCGCCATGACCTATATTGTCACCGACGCCTGCATACGCTGCAAGTTCACCGATTGTGTGGAAGTCTGCCCCGTGGACTGCTTCTACGAGGGCGAAAACATGCTGGTTATTCATCCGGACGAGTGCATTGACTGCGGCGTGTGCGAGCCAGAATGTCCAGTAGAGGCCATCAAGCCGGACACTGAAGATGACCCGGACGGCAAGTGGCTAGCGCTCAATTCGAAATTTGCTTCAGAATGGCCCAACATCACGGTGCGCAAGGACCCACCTGCGGATGCCGCTGAGTTTGAGACTGTCACTGATAAACTTGATCAATACTTCTCCGAGAAGCCGGGCTCCGGCGATTAACCTTGTGTTTACTAGTTTGGCGAACTCGTTAAACATTCGCAAACGCAGCAATTGAATTTCTGTCACGATTGTGGTAGCTTGACCGCCTTCGATAACCGCGCCCAAAGCGGACCCGTCAGGGAAATTGCGTTGATCTGATCTTTATTCTTCATGACGACTTCCCCCGGTTTTTACCGGCGGGGATCGTATTGACGATTATCGCCTGCCTGATTGTCCGTGCGCGCTGGCCAAGAGAGTGTCGATGACCAAGAAAACCGCCAATGACAACAAGACCTTCAAGAAAGGTGACTACATCGTCTATCCGGCGCATGGCGTAGGCCGTGTCACCGGGGTGGAAAAGGAAACGGTCGCAGGCTTCGATATCGAGGTCTACGTGGTGTCCTTCGAGCAGGACAAGATGACCCTGCGTGTACCGACCGCCAAGGCCATTGCATCGGGCATGCGCCCGCTCGCCAATGACAAGATCCTCGCTGACGCTCTGAAAACGCTGCGGGGCAAGGCCCGCGTGAAGCGGACCATGTGGAGCCGCCGCGCCCAGGAATACGAAGCCAAGATCAATTCCGGCGACCTGATCTCGATTGCGGAGGTCGTGCGCGACCTGCACCGTCACGAAGACCAGCCCGAGCCGTCCTATTCGGAGCGCCAGCTCTATGAATCGGCGCTCGACCGGATGGTGCGTGAAGTGGCAGCTGTCGAGAAGGTGGATCGCGAGCAGGCTCTCGAAATCCTGTCTTCCTCGCTCCAGAAGAAAGCGGCCTGATTTCAGGCCTGCTGCATCCAATGCGTCAAGAACGCCCCGCTTCACCGGCGGGGCGTTTTTCATTTGTGCGCGTTGCGCCGGTCAATCGCAGCCAGATTGCGGCGGGAATGTGATCCGGCGAACGGCGTTCACCGTATAGCCTGACGAAATGAGAAAGACGGCCGCTCAGAGGAAAGGTGCAACCATGGCCAGCCCCTCCGCTCCGCGCAGAAGCAGTGATCCCGACCGCCAGTTCATGAAGGCGGCCATGGCCATTCCGCTGCTCGAACGCGAGGAGGAGTTGGCGCTGGCAACGGCCTGGCGCGACGAAGGTGACGAAGAGGCCCTGCACAAACTCACCAGCGCCTATATGCGCCTCGTGATCGCGGTCGCTGCGCGTTTCCGCCAGTACGGCCTGCCCTTTCCTGACCTCGTTCAGGAAGGC
>NZ_JBQLZR010000054.1:0-3490 GCF_052168375.1 Glycocaulis sp. | reverse complement strand
TTGGCTCGGCGGCCTGATCGCCTGGCGCCATGCTGCGGCGAACCCGGACCGCGTCGCGGGCCTGATCCTTGTCAGTCCGGGCGGGTACTCGATCAATAATGTCGGCGATGAACCGGTCGAGGTTCCGATGGCGGTCCAGCTCTATTTGCGCCTCGCGCCGGAAGCCGGCATCCGGCTTGCGACCCAAGCGCTTTACGCCGATCCAGCCCGGCTGTCCGACGACCGCATTGCCGAAATCGGCCAGATGATGCGCCAGCCCGGCATTGGCGATGCACTGGTGGCCCGCCTGACCCAGTTCACCCTGCCTGACCCGGAACCGCTGCTCTCCACCATCGAGGCGCCAACGCTGATCCTGTGGGGTGCTGCCGATACGGTGGTTCCAGCCGAACACGGCAGCCGTTTTGCCAACGCCATGCCGAATGCCCGCCTGATCACGTATGAGAACGCCGGCCACGCGCTCATGGAGGAAATCCCGGACGAGAGCGTCCGTGACGCCCGGACCTTCCTGCAGGACATCGGCTGGTAGTAGCTCCTAGTCTTCGAACACAATTTCTGGCGCCGGGCGGTTCGCCGTCCGGGCCGTTTCCAGCATGGCACTGGCGGCCGACGCGAAGGCACGCGCGAGCGGCCCGTCTTCCTGCGACACCAGCCGTCCTTCGTCGCTTGCGACACGCAAGGCGGGGTGAAGCGGTATCTCGCCCAGGAAGGGAATACCCATCAATTCGGCTTCGGCGCGCGCGCCGCCCCGGCCGAATATCTCGCTTCCCTCACCGCAATGCGGACAGAGGAAGAAGCTCATATTCTCGATCATGCCGAGCACCGGTATTTCGGTTCGCTCAAACAGCGCCATGGCCTTGCGGGCATCATCAAGCGCGACCGTCTGCGGCGTGGAAACGATCACCGCGCCACTGATCGGCACACCTTGCGCAATGGCCAGTTGGGCATCGCCAGTGCCGGGTGGCATGTCGATGACAAGCACATCCAGCGGACCATCGCCGCCATCCCAGTCAACCTCTGTGAGGAACTGGCGTATGGCGCCGGTTACCATGGGGCCGCGCCAGACAACCGGCTCGCGGTCGCCGACAAGAAAGCCTGTCGAGACCAGCTTAACCCCGTGCGCCTGCAACGGCTCGATCCCGCCCTTGGTCTTTCTCAGACCCGGCGCGTTTGTAAGTCCGAACAGGCGCGGCGCGCTAGGCCCGAACACGTCGGCGTCCACCAGCCCGGTACGCAGGCCCATCTCGACACAGGCACCCGCCAGATTGGCAGCTACGGTCGACTTGCCGACCCCGCCCTTGCCGGAACCAACCGCAATGATCAGCGATGCCGGCGCTTTGACCGGCGCAGGCATTTGCGATGCGCGTGCCTTGGCCGGAGAACGGGGCTGCTCAACGATCACACGGACACGTTCCACACCGTCGATCGCGGTCAGTATTGCCTCGATCCGGCTGCGGGTCGCGGCTTCATCCGCCTCGGTACCTGATGCCGCCGGGCGCAGGATGACCGTTGCAACCGCATCGCGGATAACAAGCGAATCCAGCCGCTCTGCCAGTACGGGAATAGCGGTCTCGAGGGCCTGTCTGGCGGTATCTTGAAGACTGTCTGTCATGGCCTGCTCATAGCCCACAAGGCACCGGGCGCGCTACCGGCCAGCGCCGCTGCATTCATGGTTAACAAAATTGGATCGACTGCGAGGGTTTTGCGTTTCCCCTTTCGCACCACCGCACGGAACGATATGGTTAACGAACAGCTAACGCATATCGGTTGAGGGGACTTCCGGTGTGACGTTGGGCAAGAGGGGAGACGGCGCACGCATGAGCAGGGAGGGCGAGTCTCGCTATGACAGGCGGTATGGCGATCCCGTCAGCCCGATCGTCATCCTGTTATCGGTCATCGTCCTTCTCGTTATCATCGTGGCTGTCGGCTACATCATGTGGCCGTGCAGTGACCGTCCCGGCAGCTTCAAGCCCTGCCAGATTGACCGCTTCCTCTTGCGAACCGCCGTAGCTGATGCGTGCCTTCGTGAAAGCCAGCCAAGCTTCGTCGACGCCGCACCGATCCGGATACCCTCGCGCGCGCTTCAGGGCCGGGGCGCAACCTCCTCCTTCTCCTCCCCTGCCTACAGCACGCTGGAGCGCTTGCCGCCGCGCGCCGCCACGGTCGTGAATGGCCGGGCCTTGCGGCGCGGCGAACAGGGCGAGATCAACTGCCCTGCAGTGACCGACGCGCTTCTGTCTGTCGGCGCTGACCGTTTTTCGACGGCTCGCGGCCTTCTCCAGCCTGAAGCAGAGCTCGTGCTCTACCGCCTGCTGGTCGTGGAGCGCCGTCCGATGACGTTGCGCGACACCTATCCTTTCCTGCCCCAGCGTGACGCGGCCACCATCGAACGGATCATCCAGCTGAACACGCTCTACGGATCGGCGCGCGGCGGCACCTACCCGCCCCGTCCTTGGCACGTGCAATGGAATCTGTGCGGCGTGGACGATGATGATCCCAGCCGTCCGCGCGCCGCCGTGTTTGTCGATCCGGACCGCGATTTCTTCGAGTGCATGTCACGCGAGAATGCCGCGCGGCTCTATGCCGAAGGGGCGCGCTACTGGCTGCTTCTGGGCGATGCGGAACTGGCGCGCAGCGACATCCAGTGTGTCTGGGACAGCGAATATGACGGCTTCTGCCCCGGCGGCTATCGCGACGGATATACCTATCTGCGCCATGGCAGCTTCGAGCCTGCGCCCACCGCGCTGGACCTTGCCATGCAGAACTGGCGACGGGCCTCTGACTGGGGCCGCTATTTCGGAGCCCAGGCATCCCTGATGGCGCAGCGCCGCCTGCAGGCCCACACCGTCCAGTGCCAGAGCTCGATCGATGGTTCCAGCCTGCGGCGTATCTCCCGTGTCGGGCCGGACGGTATTGGCGAGGTCATCCGCCTGAACCTGCGCCAGCGCGCCCTCACCTCGCTTGGCTATTATGCCGGCCCGGTGGACGGGTATTACGGCCCGGAGACGCGCGATTCCGTTCGCGGCTTCCAGCGAGAGCTGGGCTTTGACGAAACCGGCGCCCTGACGCCGCGCCAGACCACCCTGCTGATATGCCATGCCGCCCAGACCGCCCGTGAGCCCAGCGTCCAGAACACGCTCGGCATCATGTATGCGACAGGCCTTGGCGTGGAGCAGAACACTGATCTTGCGCTGGAATGGCTGGAGACGGCCGCACGCCGCAATGATGCCGACGCCTATTTCAACCTTTCCATCATCTACGGAACGGGCGCCGTTCTCGGCAGCTATCGCCTGTGCGGCATTGTCGAGAATTTCGAGCGTGCGGAATCCTACCTCGCCGAAGCGGCAAGGCTCGGCCATCCGGTCGCCCGCCGCTGGCGCTCCGCCCGCGAATACAACCGCCTGCCCTCTCCGCGCGCGCGATGGGAAACCATCGCCGAACGCATCCGTGCCGCTGCGCTGGAAGGCGGCGGCTTCTTCTATCTCGAATGGGA
>NZ_JBQLZR010000053.1:0-2505 GCF_052168375.1 Glycocaulis sp. | reverse complement strand
CGCTGATGAGCGTTTTGGCGAGGTTGTGGGTCAGGACACGGTCGCGGGCGAGGCGTGCAGGGTCTATCGCATCGAGGACGAAAACCTGCCGGATGGTGCAGCGCTGGGCTGCATGACCGATGACAATATCATCCTGCGCGTCGCCGATACCGCCAACACACCCATGATGGAAGCGGTCAGCTTTTCACGCCGCTCGCAGGACCCTGCGCTCTTCACCGTGCCTGAGGGCTATCAGGTGATGGACATGTCGGGGCAATAGGCTTCCGGCGGTCAGTGAAAGTCCCGGCTTTTGGGAATGACGCGCACATCGCGCGGGTGGCGCGCGTGCGAGCTGTCACCGGCAAGGCTCTGGCGGGGCGGCGGTCCGCGCCGGGGCATGATGGGCCTTCGCACCTCGTCGGCGGCAGCCATGGCGCCATCAAGCGCGCTGCGATGGGCATCCTCGCTCAGCAGGGTAAGGTCGCCTGACCGGTCCTCCAGCCTTTCCGCGATGATATGGGTGACATTGTCGCCGGTCTGCACCCGTCCCGTCACGGCGAGGATACGCGCGCCCATCACGACCGGGCGGAAGCGCTCGGCCACCTTCTTCCAGACGATCAGATTGGCAATGCCGGTCTCGTCCTCAATGGTGATGAAGAGCACGCCCTTGGCCGTGCCCGGCTTCTGACGCACCAGAACCAGCCCGCCCGTGCGCACCAGCCGGCCATTGCGCGCCTCGCACGCCTCGCGCGTCGTGAGAAAGCGGTCCGCCTGCCAGACCGGGCGCAGCAGCGCCATGGGGTGGGCTTTGAGCGAGAGGCGCAAGGTCTGGTAATCCTGCACGACATGTTCCGACAAAGGCATGTCCGGCAGGGCGGTGTGTTCCGGTCCGCCGCCATCTCCGGCCAGTGCCAGCAGCGGAGCAGGGGCCTCCAGGCCTTGCCCGCGAACCGCCCAGAGGGCGGCGCGCCGGTCCAGGCCCAGCGAGGTGAAGGCATCGGCGCTCGCCAGCTTTTCCAGCGTGGCACGCGGCAGGCCGGTGCGGGCGCGCAGGTCTGCGGGGCTCGCATAGCCGTTCCCGCGCAGCGCCGTGAGACGCATCATCTCAGCCTCTTTGAGACCATCAATCTGGCGCAGGCCGAGGCGCAGGGCGAAGCCGCCCCGGCTTGCCGGATCAGGCTCCAGCGTATTGTCCCAGCAGGAGTGGTTCACATCGGCCGGGCGGGTCACCACGCCATGCTCCCTTGCATCGCGCACGATCTGGGCCGGGGCGTAGAAGCCCATGGGCTGGGAGTTCAAAAGCGCGGCGGCAAAGACGTCCGGGTGGTGGCACTTGATCCAGGAGGAGACATAGACCAGCAGGGCGAAGGAGGCGGCATGGCTTTCGGGAAAGCCGTATTCGCCAAATCCCTTGATCTGGTCAAAGCAGCGCGCGGCAAACTCCGGCGCGTAGCCGCGCCGGATCATGCCCAGCACCATCTTTTCCTCGAACTTGCGGATGGTGCCGACGCGCCGGAAGGTCGCCATGGCCCGGCGCAGGCCATTGGCCTCGTCGGGCGTGAACTTGGCCGCATCGATGGCGATCTGCATGGCCTGTTCCTGAAAGAGCGGCACGCCGAGCGTGCGCCCCAGAATGCTCTGCAATTCGTCCTGTGGCCCGTGTTCGGGGGCGGGCGAGGGATAGGTGACGGCCTCTGCCGCCTTCCTGCGGCGCAGATAGGGATGGACCATGTCGCCCTGTATCGGGCCGGGGCGCACGATGGCTACCTGAATGACGAGATCATAGAAGCGGCGGGGCTTCAGGCGCGGCAGCATGTTCATCTGCGCGCGGCTTTCCACCTGGAAGACGCCCAGGCTGTCGGCCCGGCACAGCATGTCATAGGTATCGGTATCGTCAGGGGGGATGCTGGCCAGTGTATGGGTCAGGCCCTTGTGCTCTGCCAGCAGGTCAAACGCCTTGCGGATGCAGGTCAGCATGCCCAGCGCCAGCACATCCACCTTCATGATGCCCAGCGCGTCGATATCGTCCTTGTCCCATTCGATGAAGGTGCGGTCCGCCATGGCGGCATTGCCGATCGGCACGGTCTCGGTCAGCAGCCCGCGTGTCAGCACATAGCCGCCGACATGCTGGGAGAGGTGGCGCGGAAAGCCGATGAGCTGGCGGGTCAGGATGATGGCGCGGCGGATCATCGGGTTTTGCGGGTCCAGCCCGGCCTCGGCTATGTGCTTGTCCTCGATGGTACGCCCCCACGAGCCCCAGACCGTGCCCGCAAGCGCCGCCGATACGTCCTCTGTCAGGCCCAGCGCCTTGCACACCTCGCGCACGGCAGAGCGCGGGCGATAGGTGATGACGGTGGCGGTCAGGCCTGCGCGCTGGCGGCCATAGCGGGCATAGACGTATTGCATCACTTCTTCGCGCCGCTCGTGCTCGAAATCGACATCGATATCGGGCGGTTCGCGCCTTTCCCTTGAAAGGAAGCGCTCGAAGAGAAGGCTGCTGGTGGCCGGGTCGACAGAGGTGATGCC
>NZ_JBQLZR010000052.1:0-5637 GCF_052168375.1 Glycocaulis sp. | reverse complement strand
CCATTGCGATCCTTGATTCCATCCAGACGCTCTGGTCGGACCAGCTGGCCGCCGCGCCCGGCACGGTCGCGCAGGTGCGTGCCTGCGCACAGGAACTCGTCCGCTTTGCCAAGAAGCGCGGAACCGTCGTCATCCTTGTCGGCCACGTAACCAAGGACGGCCAGATTGCCGGGCCGCGCGTGGTCGAACACATGGTCGATGCGGTCCTCTATTTCGAGGGCGAGCGCTCTCACCAGTTCCGCATCCTGCGGGCGGTGAAGAACCGCTTCGGCCCGACCGACGAGATCGGCGTCTTTGAAATGAATGATGGCGGGCTGGGAGAGGTCGCAAACCCCTCCGCCCTTTTCCTCGACGGGCGCGGAACGGCAGCTCCGGGCGCTGCCGTGTTTGCCGGGATGGAAGGCACCCGCCCCGTCCTGACCGAGATTCAGGCGCTGGTCGCGCCCGCCGCCTTCGGCACGCCGCGCCGCGCGGTCGTGGGCTGGGATTCGGGCCGTCTGGCCATGGTGCTCGCCGTGCTGGAGGCACGCTGCGGCCTCGGCTTTGGCGGCAAGGATGTCTACCTGAACGTGGCTGGCGGCCTGAAGATCGCCGAGCCTGCCGCCGATCTGGCGGTTGCCGCCGCGCTTGTCTCTTCGGCTTTCGACGTAGCCCTGCCGGCAGAAGGTGTAGTCTTTGGCGAGATTGCGCTCTCCGGCGATGTGCGCGCGGTCGGACGCGCCGAGGCGCGCCTGAAGGAAGCGGCCAAGCTAGGCTTTACCCGCGCAATCGTGCCTGCGGGCGTCGAAGGCGCGGGTCTGCAGGTGACGGGGATCGATACAGTGCATACACTGGTCTCCCGGCTCGATCCGGGTCCGCAATAGGGGGATTGCGATGGAAACCGGTCTTGCAGGCTTCGACCTGTTCGCCCTTCTGGTGCTTTTCGTATCGGGGATACTCGCGCTCATGCGCGGTTTCGTGCGCGAAGCGCTGACGATTGCCGCCTTCGTCGCAGCAGCGCTGGCAGCGCTCTGGAGCCGCCCGGTCTTTGCCGGCTTGCTCGAAGGCATTGTCGGCTCACCGCTCGTGGCCAACATCATCGCGCTCGCCGGCGTATTCATCCTGGTCTATCTCGCGGTCAGCTTCGTGACCTCCTCCCTGCAGCCCAAGGCCAAGGCGGGTGAGGATGTGAATGTCGTCGACCGTTCGCTCGGATTCATCTTCGGTCTGGTGCGCGGCCTCGTCCTGCTCGGCCTGTTCGTCCTGGTCTTCCGCAATACCCTGCCCGGTGCCCAGCCTGAATGGCTGCAGGGCGCGCGCATCTACCCGCTGGCAAACGCCACCGCGACGCTGCTGCAACGCCTTGCGCCGGAAGGCTCCTGGGCCGAAGGCAGCGCACAAACCGAAGCCGAAGATGCACCGGCCACTGACGAAGACCTTGACCGCGAGGCTCTGGACAGGCTTATCCGGTCCACAAATCCCGATTAGCTGCTCCAGTCGAGGTTCGGATGTCCCCTTCCCCAGTTTTGCCGACCCTCACCTATGACCCCAGAACCGACCGGCCGCAGGAAGAATGCGGTGTCTTCGGGGTGCGCGGCGCGGAAAAGGCCGCCGTGCTCGCTGCCTTCGGCCTTCAGGCCCTGCAGCATCGCGGACAGGAAGCCTGCGGCATCACCAGCTACGATAATGGCCGGTTTCACTCAGAGCGCCATCAAGGCCTCGTAGCCGACCATTTCACCGATCCGGTCCGGCTGGACCAGCTGGCAGGCTCAACGGCCATCGGCCATGTGCGCTATTCGACCTCCGGCGCGCCGGTCCTGCGCAATGTTCAGCCGCTCTACGCCGATGTGCGCGGCGGTGGCCTTGCCATCGCCCATAACGGCAATCTGACCAATGCGCGCATTTTGCGCGAGGAGCTGGTTCAGGCCGGGGCGATCTTCCAGTCCACCTCCGATACCGAGGTTGTGCTCCAGCTCGCCGCGCGCTCCCGCAAGACCAAAGCCGCTGACCGCCTGCTGCAGGCGCTCAAACAGGTCGAGGGCGCGTTTGCGCTGGTGGCCCTGTCCAATGACAAGATGATCGGCGCGCGCGACCCGTTCGGCATCCGCCCGCTCGTCATGGGCGAGCTGGAAGGCGCGGTGATTCTCGCCAGCGAAACCTGCGCGCTCGACATGATCGGCGCGCGCCTGATCCGCGAGATCGAGCCGGGCGAGGCCGTCATCATCAGCGATGGCGGCATTGAGAGCGTGCGCTATGCGCCCGCCCGTCCGCCGCGCCCGTGCGCGTTTGAATACATCTATTTTGCCCGCCCCGATTCGGTGATCGGCGGACGCTCGGTCTATGAGGCGCGCAAGCGCATGGGCCGCCGCCTTGCCGAGGAAACGCCCGCCGATATCGACGTTGTGGTCCCGGTGCCTGACAGCGGCATCGCGGCGGCCCTCGGTTACGCAGAAGCGATCGGCAAGCCGTTCGACCTCGGCATCATCCGCGCCCACTTCGTAGGCCGGACCTTTATCCAGCCGACGCAGGCAAAGCGCGACCTCGGCGTGCGCCGCAAGCACGCGGCCAACGCCGCCGTGCTCAAGGGCAAGCGCGTGCTGCTGATCGACGACTCCATTGTGCGCGGGACCACCTCGAAGAAGATCGTACGCATGGTGCGCGAAGCCGGGGCAACGGAAGTACACTTCCGCTCGGCCTGTCCGCCCATCACCCACCCCGATTTCTACGGCATCGACATGCCGATGCGCGAGGAATTGATGGCGGCCAGCCACGATCCCGAACGCATGCGCGCCTTGCTCGAATGCGATTCGCTCGGCTTCCTGTCGGTCGAGGGGCTCTACTGGGCCGTCTGTGATGCGGCCCGCAATCCCCAACATCCCCAGCTTGCCGACCATTACTTCACCGGCGAATACCCGACACGGCTTGCAGACCGCGACCGGGCGAGTTCCGCCAAGGACCAGCAACTTTCCCTTCTCGTGGACGCATGACCGACACTTCTTCCCTCTCCGGGCGCGTGGCACTCGTCACCGGCGCCTCGCGCGGCCTTGGCTATGCCACGGCCAAAGCCCTCGCCGCTGCCGGCGCGCACGTCATTCTCACCGCCCGCACGCGCGGCGGGCTGGAAGCCCTTGACGACGAGATCAGCGCGGCTGGCGGGTCTGCGACCCTGGTGCCGATGGACCTGATGGGACCGGACACGATCGAGAAGCTCGCGGAAGCGGTCGCCGAACGCTGGGGCAAGCTCGACATTCTGGTCGCCAATGCCGGCGCACTCGGAAAGCTGATGCCTGCCCACCAGATTCCGTCCAAGGTCTGGAACGAGGTTCTGGCCGTCAATCTCGTGGCGCCCGCCCGCCTGATCCGCGCCTTTGAACCGCTTCTGCGCAAATCCGACGCGGGCCGCGCCGTTTTCGTGACGACCTCGCAAGGGGCGCAAACGCGCGCCTACTGGGCGGCCTACGGTGCCTCCAAGGCAGGTCTTGAAGCCCTGGTGAAAAGCTGGGCCGCGGAATTGTCCGACAGCCCGGTGCGCGTGAACCTCCTCGATCCGGGCCGCATGCGCACCGCGATGCGGACAAAAGCCGTGCCGGGTGAAAATCCCGAAACCGTACCGCAGCCCGAGACCGTGGCTCCCGTCATCGTGGAATTGTCGGCTCCGTCGGAAACCCGCCACGGCGAAGTAGTCAAGGCACAGGCCTAACCCTTGTCGGCATACGGGTTCTTGCCCGCCTTCACGATCAGCCGTATCGGCACGCCGGGAAGCTCGAACGCTTCACGCAGGCCATTGACCAGATAGCGCTTGTAGCTGTCAGGCAGCTTGCCGGCGCGCGATGCCATCAGCACGAAGGTGGGCGGGCGCGCCTTGGTCTGCGCCATGTATTTCGGGCGGATGCGTTTGCCATCGACAGCGGGCGGCGGATGGCGCGCAACCATTTCTGCCAGCCAGTCATTGAGATCGCGCGTCTTCACCTTCACCGACCAGTTCTTGTGCAGGGCGATGACGGTCGGCATGATCTTGTCGAGGCCGAAGCCGGTCAGGGACGAGACCGGGATCAGCGGCGCGCCGCGCACTTGCGGCAGCAGGCGCTCGAACTTCTCGCGCAGCTCGGCGAGCTTTGCCGCCTTGTCCGCGACCAGATCCCATTTGGTGACGAGCACGATGAGGCCGCGGCCCTCGGACTCCACCCGGTCGGCAATGTTCAGGTCCTGCTTTTCCAGCGGATGTTCGGCATCCACCAGAAGCAGGACGATCTCGGCAAACTTGATGGCGCGCAGCGTGTCGGCGGCGCTCATGCGCTCCAGCCGGTCATCCACCTTGCCGCGCTTTCGAAGGCCTGCAGTGTCATGGAGGCGCACGCGCTGGCCGTCCCACAACCAGTCCACGGCAATGGCATCGCGCGTCAGTCCGGCTTCCGGCCCGGTGATGAGCCGCTCCTGACCGATCAGCGCGTTGATCAGGGTGGACTTGCCGACATTGGGCCGGCCGGCGACGGCAATGCGCAAGGGCGCGCCCTCTTCCTCGTCGCTTTCCGGCGTCGGCCCGTCATCAATGCCGGCTTCGCCAAGGGCGGCACGGACGGCCTGATAGAGGTCACCCATGCCTTCGCCATGCGCGGCAGAAATCGGAATGGGCTCGCCCAGCCCCAGATTCCACGCCTCAATGACGCCGTCCTCGCCCTGGCGGCCTTCAGCCTTGTTGACGAGCAGGATGACAGGCTTGGACGCGCGCCGCAAAAGCTCGCCAAAGCGCTGGTCCAGCGCGGTCACGCCTTCGCGGCCATCGATCAGGAACAGGCAGACATCGGCTTCGGCGAGCGCGATCTCGGTCTGCTGGCGCATGCGCACTTCAATGCCGGTCTCCTTGTCTTCATAGCCGGCCGTATCGACCAGCCTGAGATCAAGATCGCCCAGACGCCCGCGCGCCTCGCGCCGGTCACGGGTGACGCCGGGGCGGTCATCGACCATCGCCAGAGGCTTGCCGGCCAGCCGGTTGAACAGGGTCGACTTGCCGACATTGGGCCTGCCGACAATTGCGAGGCTCGCAATGCGTTCACCGGACATGGTCAGTTCCTGGATGGCGGTGCGTCAGCGCAGCGCTATGAGACGGCCGTTATCGGTGACGATATACACCGTTTCATTGGCGATGACCGGTGCGATGAACACCGGATCGCCGAGGTCCCGGCGCTCCTGCACCGTCCCGTCGACCGGGTTGATGATGACCAGCTCGCCGCGCGAAGAAGCCGCCAGTAGGCGTCCGCCCGCCAGCACCGGACCGGCCCATGCGATGCGGTCACGGCGCCGTCTCTCGTTACGGAAGGCTTCCAGCTGGGTGATCCAGGCGACATCGCCGGTCATCCGGTTGAAGGCCACGACCTGCGCATCGGAGGTGACGACAAAGAGGAAATTGCCTGCCAGCCACGGCGCATGCAGGGCGCTGGCCGGCTGGGTCCAGTTTCGCTCGCCGGTACGCATGTCGAACGAGGCCATGACGCCGGAATGGCTGAGCGCGTAAACCTCGGTATTGCCGATAACGGGCGAGCCGGCGATGTCGTTGATCGACGACATCGGCGTCAGGCCGCCTGCACGGGTCAGCGAGTCGCTCCACAGCACGGTGCCGTTCTGAGCGCGCAGCGCGATCAGCTCCGGCGAGCTGATCGC
>NZ_JBQLZR010000051.1:0-11559 GCF_052168375.1 Glycocaulis sp. | reverse complement strand
ATCCGGTCTGGCGCGCGCGCGTGCAGGCGGCTCATGCCCGCGCCGCTGCCGAGACCGGCGATGTCGGCGCAGCCTTGCGGGCGCTGGAAGCCATGGACCCGGAAATCTACGATCCGCAGGCTCGCGCCGAGGCAGAATTTGCGGCGGCCAGGGTCGCCGCACTGTCAGGACGCCGGGATGAGGCGATCACGCGCTTTGCAGCGCTGGCAGAAGATCACTGGCTTCCCATTCAGGCGGTATCGCTGCTGAACCAGACCAGTCTCGCACTTCAGGAAGGCGATGTGACGCCGACGCAAGCGGCAGAGACGCTGGCAAGCATCGCCATGCGCTGGCGAGGCGATAACACTGAACTGGAAGCTGCAAGCCAGCTGGGTAGCCTCTATGCCGAGGCCGGACGCTATGGCGATGCGCTGCAGGTGCTGAGCCAGGCGCGGATGCGCCAGCCCGTCAGCCCTGTCGCACGCCGTCTTGCCAGCGAAATGGATGCGCTCTTCCGGCGCCTATATCTCGATGACGAGGCCGCGCGCATGTCGCCGCTGGAGGCACTGGCCCTGTTCAACGAATACGCCTTCCTGACACCGCAAGGGGCTGATGGCGACCGCATGGTGCGCCGGGTTGCCGAGCGTCTGGTGGCGGTCGATCTGCTGGATCCTGCAGCCCAGCTTCTCCAGCACCAGGTGGATAACCGGTCAATGCCCGCGCAGGCACGCGCGCGTATCGCGTCCGATCTGGCGGTGATCTATCTGATGGGCCGCCGCCATGAGGATGCGCTTCGTACCTTGCGGGCCACGCGTGTCACAGGGCTGGGCGAAGGCCTCGTCACCGAGCGCCGCCTTCTGGAAGCACGGGCCATGGCCGGGATAGGCCGGGCTGAACATGCGCTGGAACTCATCGGTGATGATGACAGCCTGCAGGCGCGCCGCCTGCGCGCCGACATCGCCTGGGAGCAGCGCGACTGGGCCAATGCCGCGCGGGGGCTTGAAGCTGTTCTGGGGGCGCGCTGGCGCGAGGAAGCCCCGCTGGACGAGACGCAGTCACGCGATGTCATGCGGGCCGCCATTGCCTACGCGCTGGCAGGTGACAGCGCCTCTCTGGAGCGGATGGAGGAGCGCTACGCCGCTGCGATGGCCACGACCCGCCATGCCGGAGGCTTCAATCTCGTTGTCAGCGAATTGCCCGGCCCCGGTGACCGCCGCCTGACCGAGCTGGTATCCAGCCTCGCCGGACGGGGCACGATGGATGCCTTCCTGGCTGGCTTCGCCCGCCGATTTGACAGCACGGACGAGCAGGCGCCCTCCTGAGGCGCTTCTGGGCTGATACCAGCTTCCAGATGATGATTGAGGCTTCGTGCCGCCTGCCTAGATCGGCATGCGCAGGATTTCCTGATAGGCGCGGATAACCTGATCGCGCACCGCGATGACGGTTTCCAGCTGCACCTCGGCGGCGGCCATCGCGGTCACGACGTCCACCAGCTCGGCTTGCCCTGCCGCGTTCTGCGCGGTGAGGCTTTCGGACGCCTGCATGACGGCCTGGGTCTCGCTCAGCGCGTTCATCACCATGTCGCCAAAGCCCGGCGCACCGGCAACCGGCGCCTGCGCACCGGCAGCCGCGCTGGCATCCGGATCGGCGACCTGTCGCGCGGCGGCGGCGTAGGCGCGGATAGCGGCAAGATCCATCGTCTAGTCTCCCGGCCTAGCGGCGCAAGAGGTCAAGGGTGCGCTCCATCATGCGGCGCGTGCCTTCGACCATGTTCATGTTCGCCTCGTAGGAGCGCTGTGCCTCGCGCATGTCCATCAGCTCGATGAGGCTGGAGACGTTGGGATAGCGCACATAGCCCTCGCCATTGGCAGCCGGGTGACCCGGCTCATAGACCAGACGGAACTCCGATTCGTCAGGCCGCACCTCGCTCATGCGCACCAGCTGGGCGCCCGTTGCGCGGTCCAGCTCGGCCCGGAAGACCGGCATCTGGCGCTGATAGGGGTCTTCGTCCGGCGTGCGCCCCGTCGAGGAGGCATTGGCGAGGTTTTCCGCGATGATACGCATGCGCGCCGACTGGGCGCGCAGGCCTGCGGCTGCGATCTGCAAGGTATCTGAGGCATTGTTGGACATGATTCAGTTGCCTTCGCTTAGCTTCCCGGTGCCCGTGCGGCCATGCGGATGAGAGCAAGGCTCTTCTGGTAGAGGCCGAGCGCGGTTTCAAACCGCATCCTGTTTTCGCCCGACCGTACCATCTGCTCTTCCAGCACGACGGCATTGCCGTTGATCGTGGTTTCGCTGTCCGGACTTGCCATGGCCCGCCACGCACCTGATCCGCCAGAACTGGAATGGCCCTGGATGTGCCCGGCCTCGGTCGCGCTCAGGGTGACCCGGCTGGTGCCTTGCGCGCCGGACAAAGCGCGCTCGAACTCGCTTTGCGGAATGTCATCGGGCACGAAGCCCGGCGTGTTGGCATTGGCTACGTTTTCGGCAATTACGCGCTGGCGGTCGGAATGATAGCCGAGGGCCTGACGCAGAATGCCAAGGACAGGAATGTCGTCGGGACGCATGCGTTTTGCTTTCCGTTTCGCGCAGCGCCATTCTGGCGCGCAACTCTCCACCCCCACCCTTGTGCTGATGCGGTTAAGAGTGGCTTAACCAAAGCCGCGACTCCCGCTAGCGGTTGAACACCGCAAGAAGGACTGGGCGCTGTGAGGGGCGCGTCCGCTCCGAAGGGGGAGCGCAGGCGATGGATGTTATCGATTTCGGACGCTATTTCGCGGTGCTCCTGTTTGTACTGGGCCTGCTGGGCCTGATCGCCTTTATGGCGCGGCGGGCGGGCCTCGCCCACTTCCTGCCGGCAATACCGCGTGCAGGCGCGCCGCGCCGCCTCGAAGTCAGTTCCACGCTGATGCTGGATGCTCGCCGCCGGGTCGTGCTGGTGCGCGTCGATGACGAGGAACACGTCCTGCTTCTGGGCCTTGCCGGCGAGACCGTGCTCGACCGCCGGCCCGCACCGCCGCGCTTTGAGCCGGTCGAGCCTGAAACTGCTGGTGACAGTCCTCCGGAGGGCCAGTCCTGATGGCCTGGCTAAATACACGGACTGCGCTCCTGACCGGCATCGCCGCCGCCCTTGTGCTGGCATTGCTCGCATTCGGCGGCGTGGCCGAGGCCCAATCGGTCAGCATCGATGTGGGTGAGGAAGACGGCCTGACCGAACGGGTCATCCAGCTCGTCATCCTTTTGACGGTGCTCTCGCTGGCACCGTCCATCCTGATCATGACGACCAGCTTCGTGCGCATCATCGTCGTCCTGTCTCTCTTGCGTACGGCGGTGGGCCTGCAGCAAAGCCCGCCCAACGCGGTGCTTGTATCGCTGGCGCTCTTCCTGACGGCCTTCATCATGGCGCCGGTCTTCACTCAGGCCTATGGCGAGGGCATCCAGCCTTATCTCGACGGCAATATCGAAACCGAGGAGGCGTTTGAACGCACTACCTCACCGGTGAAGATGTTCATGCTCGCCCACACGCGCGAGGACGATCTCGCCCTCTTCTTCGATATTGCCAATATCCAGCCCGAGACCCCGGAAACCACGCCGCTGCACGTTGTTGCACCGGCCTTCATGATTTCCGAGCTGCGCCGCGCCTTCGAGATCGGCTTCCTGCTTTTCATCCCCTTCCTGATCATCGATCTGGTGGTCGCCTCCATCCTCATGTCGATGGGGATGATGATGCTGCCGCCTGTCATCATCTCCCTGCCGTTCAAGCTGATCTTCTTCGTGCTGGTGGATGGCTGGCGGCTGGTTGCCGGCTCACTGGTGGAAAGTTTCCAGACCGGGTTGCCGGCCGGGTAGCGGCGTATGGCCGCTTTTGACCCGCGAGCGGAAACGGCTAAAGACCGGCAGGTCATGACACGCGCATCGCGACGTCCTTCCCCGAATGCCGCGCGGCGCGGACTTTCCCGCCGTGTCCGGCTCCTGCGCCTGCGCCTGATCAGGGCCGCGCGCGGGCGCTGGGCCGTGCCCGCCCTGTTCGCAGGATCGTTCATCGATTCAACCATTTTCCCCTGGCCGGTTGCCCTGCCTCTTGCCGCGCAGATGCTAAGGGGGCGCAGGCACGTCTTTCCCGCCGCTGCTGCCGCGGCGCTGGGTTCGATCCTTGGCGGGCTTCTCGTCTATGCGGCGGCACATCTCGCCTATGAGGCGATAGCGCCCCTGATCGTCGATGATAGCGCGGCAGCCGAAAGCCTCGCCGAGATGCGCGCCCGGCTCGAAGCCGGAGGCGCTGTGGCCGCCTGCCTTGCCATGCTGACGCCTGTACCAGTGCAGTTCACCAGTCTGGCGGCCGGGCTGGCGGGCGTCGGTGCGCCCTGGTTTGCCCTTGCCATTCTGGTTGGGCGCGGCGTTCGCTATTTCGCGATGGCGCTGGTCATGTATGCGATCGGCGACCGCATCGTCGCGGGCTGGCGGGTTTTGCCCCGCTGGGGCCGCTGGGTGCTGCTGGCCGGATTTGCCGTGCTCTTTGCTGCAATGATTGCAGCCTCGTTCTAGAAGGTCCGCACGCGCTGGCCTGTCTCGATACCGGCAAAGCTCAGCAGATGGGCCAGAAGAAGCAGCATGAAGACGGCGAGCCCGATACAGATCAGCGTCCACGGGATCATGCGCGGCCCGCGCGCCGGATCCGAGGGGCGCCCGCTACGCCACCCGCTGAAGATGAACAGCGCCAGCGACAGCGCCATGAGGATGAGCGTGATCGGGAGGCTCATCGGGGGCCATCCTGTGTGAGGCGGTAACGCCGTGTTCGGTCTTGGCCCACACATAGGATTGGCCGCCAATCTCGCGCAAGCCCCGGATGATGGCGGGGGTCTGCAAAATCCAGTAGGCGGGCAGGGCAAGGAGATCGGCGGCGTGTGCCTTGAAGCCTGCCCGCTTCGCGCCCTCTGCCGCTGCCAGTATTGCCGCGCCATAGCCGGCCAGCGCAGGCAGCAGGATCAGCGGGAGCTGTCCCTGCCACAGGCTTGCGGCGAGAAGGGCGATTGTGACGATCGCTGCGGGCACATGTGCGAGCGCGCTCAGGACATTCAGGCCTAGCGATAGCTGCAGGCCTGCAAGCGCGCCCAGCACTGCTTCGCGCGTCAAGGCGCCAGGGGAACGCATGTGGACGCACCAGCTGACAGCATGGCCTTTGAGCCAGCGGCTGCGCTGCGCGGTCCAGGCCCGGCGCGTGACCGGAGCTTCCTCCAGCGTGCCAGGCTCGATAATGCCGGCCTTCCAGCCATGACGGGCGAGGCGGAAGCCAAGATCAGCATCCTCGGTGACATTGTGCGGGTCCCAGCCACCACAATGGGCCAGCGCATCGCGAAGGAAGACCGGCCTTATGTATCAAACGCACCAATGCCGGGAGAGACGTAGGTGTTTAAGGTGCTATTGGCGCTTTTATGCTGGGCGCATTCGGAAATCTGGGACGGACACGAAACTAAGGTTGTTGCCGAAATTTTGCGGGTTGAGATTGTCCGGATTTGCATCGATTTCGACGCGGAAACAAAAAGAGACTGCCTCCCGCTCTCCGGAGAGGCAAAATACATGTCGATAAGCCGCATAACCCAAAACGTATATGACATGCCCGTCTGTCACACTTTTTTTGATATCATCAAAGTTAAATATCTGCCCGGCCAAAGTAAAACTGCTACCAGAGCCGATCTCCTCACGGCATGCCGCTTCATCTTCGGAAAATTCAATCACAGGGCAAAGCATGCCTTCGACGTGAATGCCATAGGAATACATGCACGTCATGAAGGCCGGGGACTGGCCCGTATTTTTAATGCGCGGAATGAACTTAACGGCTTGAATTTCGCCAGCTTCACCAGCGAGCAATTTAACCGCGAACCCGTCCGAACTTATGTATGCCCTGACTTGAGCCTCACCGATGCGTCGGGTTTCGATGGTGAGCGTGCGCGTCTCACGCAGTGTTTCAAAAATAAGCGCGATACCCACAACGCTAACTACAATGCCAACAATACCGACCCACAGAATCGCATAGGTCCAACTGGCCATGTCGAGCTGGGCTTGAATATCAGCTTCGGCATGCTGTTGCTGGTGGTTGGTGTCTATGCGCTCAGCCAGACAAGAAGGGCGCGCCGCGAGCGGGATGATGGTGCCGCATATCTCTTTAGCGCTGGCATAACGTGCGTATTCGTCGGCAGCGGCGTTCTGACTTTCTTGGTTCTGTCGAATGTAATTCAGTGACGAAGTTGCGCCCCAAAATGACAGACCAAGAACGAGCGCTACAAGCGCAATTCCCGCGATCCAATAGCCTCTAGACATGCCAGTAAGAACGCCCCCGTGAATTTCCCACGGGAGAGCTTATTGCGGATGTTCGGCTCTGTCTCGCTAATCCCGATAGCTGCGAGCTTCTCGACTAGCTGGCCATAGGTCACGTCCCGGCGCTTCAATTCCGCCTTGAGCAGTGCCTTGGCCTGAGCTTCCCATTTGGACATATCCGGCATGTAACGCTCCATGATGTGAAATGTCATCATAAGCGATACATTTGCCATTGACAACGATACTATATGTCATCATATACGATACATACGTATCGGAGATGATGACAGATGGCCCAGCACTTCCTTCTTTCCGCCGCCTCCCGCACCCTGTCGCTCAAGGCGATCTACCAGGGCGGGGAAGAAGCCGCTTACCGGACGTTCTGCGCAATGCGCTGGAATGAGACCGAGGGTGAAGCCGTCTGCCCGCGCTGTGGCTGCACGGAGAGCTACGACATTGCCACCCGCCGCAAGTTCAAGTGCAAGGGTTGCCATCACCAGTTCTCCGTTACCAGCGGCACGATCTTTGCCAGCCGGAAAATGAGCTTTACGGACCTGCTGGCCGCTGTCTGCCTGTTCGTGAACGGCGTGAAGGGTATGAGCGCCCTTCAAATGAGCCGTGACCTTGATTGCCAATACAAGACGGCTTTCGTGATGATGCACAAGCTGCGCGAAGCCCTTGGCCGCGAGATCGAGGGTTTGATGCTGAATGGCGAAGTCGAGATCGACGGCGCTTACTTTGGTGGCCATATCCGCCCGGCTAACCGGAAAGAAGACCGGATCGACCGGCGCAAGGCTCGCCATCAGACCGGCACCCGCCGCGTTGTGTTCGCCATGCGCCAGCGCCAAGGCCGCACGGTGACGCAAGTGCTCCGCGCCGAGTCCGATGGTCTGGACGTGCTCCCGCATCGCGTGTGCGGCTCTGCCATCATCTATGCCGATGAGGCGTCACATTGGGACGTGCTGAGCCGTAACCGCCCGACGGGCCGGATCAACCATAGCCAAGCCTACAGCATGGACGGTGCGCACACGAACAACGTGGAAAGCTACTTCTCCCGCCTTCGTCGCATGGTGCAGGGTCAGCACCACGGTGTCAGCCCGCACTATCTCTACCAGTATGCGAATGAAGCGGCTTGGAAAGAAGATCACCGTCGTTCGGACAATGGCGATCTGGCCAACCGCACCGTGCGCCTCGCGATGACCGCGCCGGTTAGCCGGACGTGGGCGGGATATTGGCAGCGGTCATAAAAAATTCACAATACCACATCTTGCGGATGGGCGCGCGAATAACCAAGACTCAGGGGTTCTTTTGCAAAAAGAATGGGCGGGCACCTGCAGAGTGGCCCGCCCTTGTCCCAACCGTTGGCGCGGTCAAAACGAATTAGCACTGTGCAAAATGGCGATGAAAAGCCTTTTGTCAAGTCGCTTTTGTGCTGCGCCGCATAGCCATGAAAGGCTGAACGCAGATGCAGTACGAAATGCAACTGTTTGAATATGAAGACAAAAGTGAGTTTCGGGTGATCGACCGGAATGGCGAACCTTGGTTTGTCCTGTCGGAAGTTTGTCGCGAGCTTGAAGTGAACAATGTCAGCGATGCCGCGTCCCGGCTCGACGAAGACGAAAAAGATAACGTCGATATTATCGATGCTATCGGTCGCAATCGCAAGACGTTGATTATTAACGAGTCTGGGCTTTACAGCTTGATCCTGACTAGCCGGAAGCCCGCTGCGAAGCGGTTCAAGAAGTGGGTCACCTCGGAGGTTCTGCCCTCGATCCGCAAAACGGGTCGGTATGGCGGAAAGTTGCCCGCCTTCATCCGGCGCTATAACGAGAACTGGGATCGCGTAGCTCCCGGCTATTTCTCGGTCTGCTCTGAACTTGCCATCCGTGTATGGGGGCGGCTTGAACAAGTCGGCCACATCATGGCGGACAGGGCATCCAATGGCGTCGAAATTCGCCCTGACGTAAGCGTAGGGCGCGGGTTTGCGGATTGGCTCAGGGTGAAGCACCCGGACGCAGCGGACGATTACACGCTTTACCTCCACAAGACGCCTGAGGCGGAGATCGAGGCTCGCCAATACCCTAACAAGTATCTGCCCCTCTTCATCGAATACGTCGATACCGTATGGATTCCTGAGAAGGCGCGGGATTACTTCAAGACCCGCGATCCGGCAGCGCTTCCGTATCTGCCCCTGTTGCTTCCGGCGCCGGAAAAACAGAAGCGGCTCGCGCGGGCTTAGTGGTTCGGCGGGGCGGGTTTCGGCTCGCCCCGCTATGCCTTCACCCACGTATAGTTCCCCCGCTGATCCTGCACGCACTTCACCTCACCGTTGACCCGCATGATGCGCAGCACCTTGCTCACGCGCTTGGTGAGGTCAGCGAGGTATTTCTGATCTCTCGCATCATCGCCCCTGAGCGCCACGATCTCAGCGGCAATCTGGCGGCTGCGTAGCGGCCCTTCTGCGTGGCGTAGCTCCTGTGCCACTGCGTCGGCTAGCTCACCCTTGGCGAACATTACTTCGCGCGGCCTGCGTGGCATCATGGCGTTCAGATCGCCCTTGAAACCGAGTGTGCCTAGCGTCCTGTCCAGAGCGGCAATGTCGTTCCTGATCTCTGCCAGCCTGTCACGGATGCGGTTTGCCTCGTTGAACAGGTCAGCGCGCTTTGTGAGCAGCCCGTTGGTAGCGTGCTCATAGGTTTCGGTGTTGGACGGCTTCACCCTGCCGTTGGGGTATAGTGATATGTTGGTCATGTCCTGACCATACCGCTAACCGGCTGGAATATCAGCGCTTCACTTGGTGCGTTTGATACATAAGGCCGAGGAAGACGTTGCTGGTCCCGCCCAGCGGCAAGGGCAGGCCGAGGCGCAGGAAAAGCGGCAGGACGATGTGAAACTGGGCGGCATATTCCAGCGCGAACAGGCGCGTCAGCCAGTTCTCGCCCCGGTTATACCAGCCAAGAGGCGCCTGCACGCAGCCGAGCCGGGAATCGGCCGCAAAGGCTTCTGCCGCCGCGCGCAACTGGCCGGGTGCGGGCGCGTCTTCCGCATCATAGACGGCCACCAGCGCACCGGACGTGCGTTGCAGGGCAAAGTTCAGGGCCTTGGGCTTGGTGCGCGGCCCAATGGGCGGAACGGCCATGACGCGCACCGGCAGGTTTGCCTCAACTGTCTTCATGGCTGCATGGGCATGGCGCAGCGTGTCCCAGTCATCGCCCTCAATGGCGAGGGCGACATCAAGCCGGTCGCGCGGATAGTCCAGCCGGGCGAGCTTTTGCAGGAGACCGGCGACCACGCCGGCCTCCTTGTGAAGCGCGACGATGACCGTCATCGACGGCAAGGCCTCGTCCCGCAGTGTCTGCCGCGGACTGTGGCGCGGCGCCAGCAACGCGCCGGCAAGACGCAAGGCCGCCGCTGCAAGAAACAGGCTTCCAGCCAGTACCGACAGGATCAGCCAGGCTG
Source organism: Glycocaulis sp. (assembly GCF_052168375.1). Lineage (NCBI taxonomy): Bacteria > Pseudomonadati > Pseudomonadota > Alphaproteobacteria > Maricaulales > Maricaulaceae > Glycocaulis > Glycocaulis sp. The sequence goes on along the minus strand of NZ_JBQLZR010000051.1, from coordinate 1,806 downwards.
ATCCGGCTTGGACAAGTTCAACCGTCAGGAGGAACACTGCCGGTCCGAGATAGAGCGCGCGCGGTATCGCCAGCGGATGTGCGGCGCTCGCATGGGGCAGGGTATCTGAAAGGCCGAAAGCGGCCTGACGCGCCTGTGCATGGGCGCGCGTGGCTTTGGGCAGGCGCGATGGCGCGTGCGCCTGCCAGTGCGGAAACGCAATGCCGTGCCCCATAGCTTGTTTGCCCCAGTCAGCTTGCCGACAGGGAAAAGGTTAACGGCAATTAACCTTTAAGGCGAATCGATTCCGACTACGCCTTCGGATTGAAAAGAAAGGTGCGTGTCGGGCGGTTAAGGTCAGGGCCGTCCAGGTCGAAGGCGATGGCCGCACTGGTCGGCCAGCCATAGGGCATGGAATCCATCGCATCTGCGCGCGAGGCGAGGGCGTGGGCAAACTCGCCAATCCCGGGATTGTGGCCCACCAGCACGATGGCGCTGGCGCCGTTTGCAAGGGCATCGTCCACCGCCCGCTCCAGCATTTCCTTCGACGCATGATAGAGCGCCATCGGGCTCTCAAGCTGTGCACCCGGAAAGATCGCGGCTAGCGGCTTGAAGGTTTCGCGCGTGCGCCGCGCCGGCGATACGAGCGCGTAATCCGCCTTCAGGCCTGCCTCCGTCATGGCCTGCGCTGCTCGCGCCGCGTCTTCGTGGCCGCGCGCCGTCAGGCCACGTTCAAAATCGTCCTCGGCTTCCATGCGGTCGACGGCCTTGGCGTGGCGCATGATGATCAGGCTGGGCATGGTCATATCCGTCAGAAATTTTGAGGTGGGGGTAGAGGCGCGTTCACCTTACATCGCCGCGCGCGGTTTCCTAAGTAAAGCGCCAGACACTGTTCAGGCAAGCAAACAGGAGCCCGCCATGTCCCTCCTTCTGGGCGATATCGCCCCCGATTTCACAGCCGAGACCACGGAAGGCCCGATCCATTTCCATGACTGGATCGGTGACAATTGGGTCGTGTTCTTCTCCCACCCGGCAGACTTCACGCCCGTGTGCACGACCGAGCTTGGCTTTACGGCAAAGCTCAAGGACGAATTTGCCAGGCGCAACGCCAAGGCCATCGCGCTCTCGGTTGACCCTCTCGACCAGCACAAGGCGTGGATCAAGGATATCGAGGAGACGCAAGGCACGGCGATGAACTTCCCGATCATCGCCGACGTGAACAAGGAGGTCTCCGGCCTTTACTCCATGATTCACCCCAAGGCTGACCCCAAGCTCACCGTGCGCGCGGTCTATGTCATCGATCCCAACAAGAAGATCCGCGCCACCTTTACCTATCCGCCGAGCGCGGGCCGGAATTTCAACGAGGTACTCCGCCTGATCGACTCGCTTCAGCTCACAGATGGCTACAAGGTGGCCACGCCCGTGAACTGGACCGATGGCGAGGATGTGATAGTCGTGCCGAGCCTGTCGGACGCAGATGCCGACAAGCTCTTCCCCAAGGGCTACACGAAGATCAAACCCTATCTGCGCGTAACGCCGCAGCCGAACAAGTAGGCGCATTCATCGCCGGACTGTCAGAAATGCCGGGCTCCGAACGGGGCCCGGTTTTCGTTTATCTGATCCAGCTATCGGTGGAGCTGCCGGATCTTAAACGTTGCCGCTACCAACATCCCGGCTGGCGTGGAGTATCCGTTCAATCCGAACGCCGTTCTGATTTGGCCTGTAAAAGACCAAGTATCGCCCGAACGGCCGCATCCGCAAGCCAGGCAGAAGATCGGGCCGTTCTGGCCAAGCTAGTGGACTGGATTCGAGGTCGGCAGCTGTCTG
>NZ_JBQLZR010000050.1:0-18425 GCF_052168375.1 Glycocaulis sp. | reverse complement strand
ATGTCATGGGGATTTCCGCCCACGGGCAGAGGCTGGGCGAAAGCGCCCAGCTCCTCCAGCCTGGGCTGGGCAGCTTCGGCAGCGTCCTGGTCAAGGCCGAAAGCCCGGCCGAACACGGCGGTCGCGATCATCCCCGGATTGATGCAGTTCACGCGGATTTTGTGAGGGGCCAGCCGGACGGCTGTGGTCTTGGTCAGGTGAATGAGCGCCGCCTTTGCCACTGAGTAGAGCAGAGGTCCGTAATTGACGCCTATCCCCGCCACGCTGGAGGTGGAGATGATCGAGCCGCCGCCTGCGGCCTGCAGATGGGGCAAGGCGTGCTTGATGCCGAACAGCGCCGCGCGCAGGTGCAGGTGCATCACATGGTCGAAGGTCTCTGCGCCGATCTGGTCGACCGGAAAGTCCGGTTCTGCCGATCCGGCATTGTTGAACAGGATATCGAGACGTCCATGCCGCTTGATGGCCAGTGCAATAAGGGCCGAAATGTCGGCTTCGGATTTCACGTCTGTGGTGCGAAAGGCGAGCTTCGGTCCGTAATACTGCGCCATCGCCTCGCCGCGCCCGGTTTCCAGATCGCCCATCACGACATGGGCGCCTTCCTCGATGAAGCGCTCGACGCTGGCCTTGCCAATGCCGCTGGCTCCTCCGGTGATGATGGCAATCTTGCCCTGCAGGCGTCCGGTCATGCTGGCTGTATCCTCTGTCAGCGAGTTTTGACTACACTGACGCCGGACCCGCGCAGGCGGCAAGCTGTTTCCTGCCTTGCAAGGCGGGGGAACGTGTCGCCGCCCCGGGGGTTTAGGCTAGGGGACTACGGCAACCGGGCGGGGCAGGCAAATGGAACGTATCAAGTTGTGGATCGGGCGGATCACCAGCTCGCTCTGGTTCCTGCCTGCTCTTTACGCGACTGGCGCCATCGTTCTTGTCTTTGCGGCGCCGCTGGCGGAGTTCCTCGTGCCGGAAGCCCTCGCCGAGGCTATCGAGCAGGACGCGTTGCGCACGATCCTGAACGTTCTTTCGTCCAGCCTGCTGGCGGTGACAATCTTCTCGCTCACCACCATGGCCACGTCCCTGAAAGCCGTCAGCGATGCGGCAACGCCGCGCGCGCGGCCCATCCTGATCCGTGGTGGTGGTGCGCAAAACGCCATAGCGACTTTCCTCGGCGCCTTTCTCTTCAGCATGATCGGGCTGGTCGCCCTCAATAGCGGTGTGCTCGGCAATGGCGGCGAAGCCATGCTGTTTGCGCTGACCGTGCTGGCAACGCTCATGGTGGTCGTGGTGCTGATCCACTGGATCCGCCAGCTCTCGACCCTCGGTGATGTGGAAGACGCGATAGCCAAGGTGGAGGCTGCAACGATCAACGCCTTCCGCACGCTGGCCTGCCTGCCGCCCCCTGCGCCGCGTTCGGTCCTTGGGCGGACCAAGGGACAGGCACTGTCAGCAGCCGTGCCCGGCTATCTCCAGATGGTTGATCTGCGCGCACTCGACGAGGAAGCGGCACGCCAGGACGTGAAGGTCGAGGTGCTGGCCCTGCCGGGAGAGCGGTGCGGGCCGGGACTGGAACTGGCCAGGGTCCACGGCGCCAACGCGAAAGACGCGGCGAAAAAGCTGATTGCCTGTTTTGTCTGTGGCCGCGTACGCACGCTGGAAGCCGATCCCCGGCTCGGTCTTTCCGCCCTGAGCGAGATCGGCTCGCGGGCTCTCTCGCCGGGCGTGAACGATCCCGGCAGTGCCATCTCCGCGATTCGCGCGCTGGAGCGCTGCTTTGCCGGCTGGAATCGCGAGGCGGAAAAGGATCGTGACACCGCCGCGCTGGAGCGGGTCGTCTATGCGCCGCTTGAAGCTGCACTGGCCCTTCGCGAGCCCGTCATCGCGCTGGCACGCGACGGGGCCGCGCAGCTCGAGGTGATGCGGGCGCTGGGCGAGCTGTGTTCCATGGCCTCCGGGCTGGATCAGCTTGACCTTGCCAGCGAGGCAAAGGCGCTCAGGCGCGAAATCCTCGACCGGGCAGGCTCGGCCATGGCGCATGAAGGCGACATTGCGCGGCTGAAGGACGCAATCGGCTGATCGCCAGCAGACCACACCTTGCCTCTTGCAGCTTTCAGCGTTAGAGCGGCCCCGCAAGAGATAGAGGAGGTCTCCAAGATGGAGATACGTGAAGGTCTGACCTTCGATGATGTGCTCTTGCAGCCCGGCGCATCCGAAATCATCCCTGCCGACGCCGATGTGCGCACGCGCGTGACGCGCGATGTCGGCCTGAACATCCCGATCCTTTCTGCCGCGATGGACACCGTGACCGAAGCGCCGCTGGCAATCGCCATGGCGCAAGCGGGCGGGCTGGGCGTCATTCACCGCAATCTGAGCATCGCCGAACAGGCTGAGGAAGTGCGCCGGGTGAAGCGCTTTGAAAGCGGCATGGTGGTGAACCCGGTCACGATCGGCCCGGACGCCACGCTGGCTGACTTGAAAGCCTTGATGGAGCATCACCGCATCTCCGGCATCCCTGTCGTTGAGGGTGGCGGACGCTCCGGCGCGCCGGGTGCCAAACCCGGCAAGCTGATCGGCATCGTCACCAATCGCGATGTGCGCTTTGCCGACGACATGAATGCCACGGTTGCCAGCCTGATGACGAAGGACCAGCTGGTCACCGTCCGGCCGGGCGTGGCGCAGGACGAGGCGCGCCGGCTTCTCCACAAGCACCGGATTGAACGGCTTCTGGTCGTTGACGAGAACGGCTTCTGCGTTGGCCTGATGACGGTCAAGGACATGGAGAAGGCGCAAGCCTATCCCAACGCCGCTAAGGACGCGCAAGGGCGCCTGCGCGTGGCTGCGGCCTCCACTGTCGGCGATGCCGGCTTTGAACGCGCAGAAGCGCTGATGGAAGCGGGTGTGGACGTTGTCGTCATCGACACCGCGCATGGCATGAGCGCAGCGGTGCTCGAACAGGTTTCGCGTATCAAGCGGGCCTCCAACACCACCCAGATCGTGGCTGGCAATATCGCGACCTATGACGGCGCGCGCGCGCTGTTCGATGTCGGTGCAGACTGCGTGAAGGTGGGTATCGGGCCGGGCTCGATCTGCACCACGCGCATCGTCGCCGGTGTGGGCGTGCCGCAGCTGACCGCCGTGATGGAGGCTCGCCGCGCCGCCGAGGGCTATGACGGCACGATCATTGCCGATGGCGGGATCAAGTATTCCGGCGATGTCGCCAAGGCGATCGCGGCGGGCGCCGACTGCGTCATGATGGGCTCGATGCTGGCGGGCACCGAGGAAGCACCCGGCGAGGTCTTCCTCTACAAGGGCCGTTCCTACAAATCCTATCGCGGCATGGGCAGTGTGGGCGCGATGGCGCGCGGCTCTGCCGACCGCTACTTCCAGAAGGAAGTCACTGACCGGATGAAGCTGGTGCCCGAAGGCATTGAAGGCCAGGTGCCCTACAAGGGCCCGGTGGGTCCGATCCTGCACCAGATGGTGGGCGGCCTTCGTGCTGCCATGGGCTATACCGGGGCGTCGACGATTGCCGACTTCCAGCAGAAGGCCGTCTTCGTGCGCATAACCAATGCCGGGCTTCGCGAAAGCCATGTGCATGACGTGACCATCACGCGTGAAGCGCCGAACTATCCCAGCCCGAGCTAGATTTCCGAAATCCTTCGAGTGCCGCCGCGTCCGCAAGGATGAGGGAATTCTGTTCAAGGCCCTCATCCTGAAGGGCCTTAAGGCCGTCTCGAAGGACGAGGGCCACAAGCAAAGGAAACGCGATGCGTGACGCAGGGCGTATTGCCGCCGCCATCGAGGTACTCGACACCGTTCTGAACCGCCATCAGCCGGTAAAGGACGCGCTGCGCGACTGGGGCAAGGCCAACCGCTATGCCGGCTCGGGCGACCGGGCTTGGATTTCCGGCCTCGTTCTGGATGCGCTGCGCCGGCGGGCATCGGTAAGGCTGCTGATGGGCGAGGACAGCCCGCGCGCGCTGGTGCTGGGCGCGCTGGCGCATGAATGGCAGTTAGGTCCGGATGCGATTGCCGCGATTTTCGAAGGCGATGAACATGCGCCCGAAGCCTTGAGCGAGGCTGAACGGGCCGGCATGGCCGCCCGCCTGCCCGAAGACGCGCCCCTGCATGCGCGGGCGGAGATTCCAGACTGGCTGGAAGGCAGTTTCGAGCGGGGTTTTGGCGCCGATGCCGCCCTTGAGGGTGCGTCCATGGCCGCCCGTGCTCCGGTGGATTTGCGCGTCAACACGCTCAAAACCGATGCGGAAAAGGCGATTTCGGCTGTTCGCGTCCAACTCAATGCCGATCCGTCGGGCCTTGTCACCACGGCCATCCGTATTCCGGCCGCTGACCCGCGCGCCAAGGCACCGCCCGCCGATGCGATCCCCGCCTATGGCAAGGGCTGGGTGGAGGTGCAGGACACTGGCAGCCAGATCGCCGCCCTCGCCGCTGCGCCCGTGGAGGGGCTGCAAGTGCTGGATTTCTGTGCCGGGGCTGGCGGCAAGACGCTGTCTCTCGCCGCCCTGATGAACAATTCCGGCCAGCTTTATGCCTGGGATTATGACTGGCGGCGCCTGCGCGCCATCTGGCCCCGCCTGGAACGGGCAGGGGTGCGCAATGTGCAGGTGCGCACCGGCAAGGAAGCCGAAGCCCTTGGTGATCTGGAAGGCAAGATGGACCTTGTCTTCATCGATGCGCCCTGCACGGGCTCCGGCACCTGGCGGCGCAGGCCTGATACCAAGTGGCGTCTGAAGGAAAAGGCGTTCGCCACGCGCATCACCCAACAGGACGAGGTGCTGGCCAAGGCGGCGAAGTATGTGAAACCCGGCGGGCGGATGGTCTATGTGACCTGCTCGGTCTTGCCGGAAGAAAACGGCGACCGGATCGAGGTTTTCCTCAAAGCCAATCCGGACTTTTCCGCCGTGCCGGTGACAGACGCCCTCATCGTGTCCGGTCAGCTGACCGAGGAAGGTGCGCTGACGCTCGCCGCCTGTGCGGGCGAACACGGCGCGCTGCAACTCACCCCGGCGCGCACCGGCACGGACGGGTTTTATGTGTGTGGACTGGTGAAGGCGGGGTAGGGTCGGTGCGTTCGCTAGAGCACGTGACTCATAACTGGCCGGAGACAGACTATGGATGAGGAACAGAGCCCGTTGTGGCGGCGGCCCCGCGACCTCCTCAAATTCCTCGGAATATATGTGCTGTGCGGTGCCTTCGGTTGGCTGGTGAGCGTTGGTGTTAGGCGGCCAGAGGGTGAGAGCTGGGCGGAAGCAATCTTTTCCATCGGCACGCTGGTAATGCTGGTCATTTTCGTGGTGATCGGCATTGTGGTCGTTACCGTCAGAAATCCCAAAGATTTTTCCAATGTCGAGCCCGCCGGGGCGGGCTGGCACGCGATAGGACCACCAAGATATGAAAGGTATCTCGGCTGGGGCTATGGCCTGCTTTCCGTCACATCGATTATCGGCGGGCTTTTTGTTCTGCCGATTGTTTTCATTGCTGACCCAGGGCCGAGCGGGTGGGACGCGGTGCTTTTACCTGCCGTTGGAGTTCTCGTCCTGTGCTTCGGTGCCGTGATGGCGATGAAGTGTTACAGCATCTATTTCGTGAAAATCAGATGGAATGAGGAGCAGATTGAAATCTCTCATCCGCTTGCTGGCAGGCGGGCCGCAAAATTCAAAGACGTTGAGGCCGCCGGTAGTGCCGGGCTGCTCGGCTATTACTGGATAAGGCCCAAGTCTGGCCGCTTGATAAGGTTGAAAGATATAGATGACGGCGTTGAAGAGCTAATGTTCCACATGCGCACGGTTGTGCCGGGACGAATAATCGCCTGATTCCATCCCCCCTCTCGCCATCGTGAAGAATCTCGGTTAAGCGCTGCCCATGGATATACTTGCCGAACACGAACGCGCCCTGATTGTCGATTTCGGCTCTCAGGTGACCCAGCTCATCGCACGGCGCCTGCGCGAAAGCGGCGTCTATTGCGAGGTCCATCCCTATAACCGCGCCAACGCGGCCTTCGTGAAGGATTATGCGCCAAAGGCCATCATCCTTTCCGGCTCCCCGCACTCGACCAGCTGGGAAGACAGCCCGCGGGCCGACCCCTACATTTTCGAAGCCGGCGTGCCGGTCTTAGGCATCTGCTATGGCGAGCAGACCATGTGCGCGCAGCTCGGCGGGCGGGTGGAAACGTCCGACCATCGCGAGTTTGGCCGCGCCGATATCCAGATCGTGGCCGAAAGCCCGCTTCTGGCCGGGCTGGGCGCGGTGGGTGATACCGAGCGCGTGTGGATGAGCCATGGCGACCGCGTGATGGCGGCGCCGGAAGGCTTTCATGTTGTCGCGACGAGTTCCGGCGCCCCCTTTGCGGCCATCGCCGATGAGGCACGCCGCTTCTATGGCGTGCAGTTCCACCCGGAAGTGGTGCACACGCCGCGCGGCGCGCTGATCCTGAAGAACTTCACGCACGATATTGCCGGCATGAAGGGCGATTGGACGATGGCCGCCTTCAAGGATGAGGCGATTGCCCGCATCCGTGAGCAGGTGGGCTCAGGCCGCGTCATCTGCGGACTCTCCGGCGGGGTGGACTCTGCCGTTGCCGCCGTGCTGATCCATGAGGCGATTGGCGACCAGCTGGTGTGCGTCTTTGTCGATACCGGGCTGATGCGCCATGGCGAGGCCGAAGAGGTCGTCACCCTCTTCCGCGAGCACTACAACATCCCGCTCGTCGCTGCCGACGAGGGCGAACGCTTCCTCGCCGCACTCGACGGCATTGATGACCCGGAAAAGAAGCGCAAGACCATCGGCAAGCTTTTCATCGACGTGTTCGAGGAGAAGGCAAAGCTCGCGGGCGGAGCCGACTTCCTGGCCCAGGGCACGCTTTATCCGGACGTGATCGAGAGCGTCAGCTTTGATGGCGGCCCGTCCGTCACCATCAAGTCACACCACAATGTCGGCGGGCTTCCCGCCCGCATGAACATGAAGCTGGTCGAACCGCTTCGCGAACTTTTCAAGGACGAGGTGCGCGCGCTGGGCCGCGAGCTCGGCCTGCCGGAAGCCTTTGTCGGCCGTCATCCCTTCCCGGGACCGGGGCTCGGCATCCGTATTCCGGGCGCGGTGACGAAGGAAAAGGCCGATATCCTGCGCGCCGCCGACCGCATCTATATCGAGGAAATCAAGAAGGCCGGTCTCTATGATGTGATCTGGCAGGCCTTTGCCGTGCTGCTGCCGGTCCGCACCGTGGGCGTGATGGGCGATGAGCGCACCTATGACAGCGTGCTCGCCTTGCGTGCCGTCACCAGCGTCGACGGAATGACGGCGGACTATTTCCCCTTCGATCACGATTTCCTGGGCCGCGTTGCCACGCGCATCATCAATGAAGTGCGCGGCGTCAACCGAGTCGTCTATGACGTGACCAGCAAGCCGCCGGGAACGATCGAGTGGGAGTAGGGCCGGGGCAAGCCCCCTAGCTCACTATCGTCGGCCAGCCTTCCGGCCTTGCCACTCCCGCCCTCCCGCAACGGAACCCGCTGACACGTTTGCGCGCTTACCCTCAAGGCATCTGCTTTTTGAGGGTCTGACGTGTTTGTGCGCATCCTGCTTGGCCTTGCGGCATTTATCGGCGCGGCCTTTCTCCTTCTTGTGGTGGTGATCTGGCTTGCCGGCTGGGACTGGCTGCGCGGCCCGGTAGAGGCGCGCCTGTCCGGTGCCCTGGACCGCGAGGTCACCATCAGTGCGCCGCTGGAGGTCCGCTGGCGGTGGAATTTCGTGCCGCGCGTGCGGGTCGCGGACGTGACCATCGCCGACGAGGACTGGACCGGGGATGCGCATGTCATCACGCTGGACGAGGCGGAGGCGGATATTGCCGTCCTCGATCTCCTGATCGGGCGGGTGAACCTGCCAGTGGTGAGCGCGTCGGGCCTGCAATTGCGCCTGAGCGTTGATGAAGAGGGGCGTAATAACTGGAATTTCGGCGGCGATGGCGAGACGGGAGAAATCCCGATTATTGGCAGGCTGCGCCTCGCAGACAGTCAGGTGATCTATCGCAATGCGGCTCGCGAGGTGTCCTTCAGTGCCAGCCTCGACACGGTCAGGGCAGAGGGCGGGGCAGGCGAGGACAGCACATCGATTTCCGGCGATGGCGAGATGCGCGGCACGCCGTTCAGCTTTACCGGGGAAGGCGCTGGCGTGATGCGCCTGCGTGACCCCGATCAGAGCTTTGCCTTCCGCCTTGATATTCGCGGCGGCGAGACGCGCTTTGTTTTTGACGGCCAGCTGGGCCCTGGCGGCAGTTTCAGAGACCTTGCCGGCTCCCTTGCGCTGCAAGGCGAGAACTTGCGCGACATCTATGATTTCACCGGCATTCCGGTGCCCGATACGCCGCCCTATGACTTGCGCCTTGACCTGTCTCGCGCGGGCGATGTCTGGCAGGCGCGCAGCATTGAAGGGATAGTCGGCGAGAGCGATCTGTCCGGCCGGCTGGACTATGATGCCGGGCGCGAGCGCCCTTACGTCGATGCGCAGCTGGTTTCCAGCTCGCTGGACTTTTCAGATATCGGCATGCTGATCGGCGCGCCTGCGGTTGATCCTGACGATATGAGCGAGAGCGAGCTGGAACGCGCGCAGGCCCGGCGCCTGCGCGATGAAGGGCGGATATTTCCTGCAGCCCCGCTGGCGGTGGAGCGGATTTCCGGTGTGGACGGGCGTCTGGTCTTCGAGGGGCGTAATGTCACCGGTGCCGGTGCACCGCTCACCGATGTATCAACGGTGATCACGCTGGAGGATCGCGTCTTGCGCTTCGATCCGCTGGAGTTCGGCTTCAGGGGTGGACGGCTGGTTTCCAGCGTGGAGATCAATGCACGCGGCGAAGTGCCGGTGACGTCCGCAAGCGTCTCGTTCTCGCGTCTCCGCCTGAAGGACATCGTTCCCAATGACCGTCTGGCGGGATCGTTGTCCGGCGAGATGGCGCTTACAGGCACCGGCAACAGCATCCGTCAGGCCATGGCCAGTTCCAACGGCCATATCCGCGTCCTGCTGGATGAGGGCGTGGTGTCCCATCGCACGCTGGAACTCATTGGTCTCGACATGCTCGATTTCATTTTCGCCAGCGAGGAGAGCGTCGCGACGACCTGTGGCGTAGCCAATATCGAGGTTGAAGACGGGCTCGGCCGGACAGAGGGCCTCGTCATCGCCACGCCGGAAAGCCAGATCCGGGCCGATGGCGTCTTCGATTTCCGCCGCGAGCGTCTCGAACTTCAGGTGCGCGCGCAGGATACGCATCCCAATATCGGTTCGCTCGGTGGGCCGGTGAATATCGGGGGCACGTTCCGTAATCCGGCGATTTCGCCCGATGACGAGACCTTTGTCCGCAGCGCAGCCTCGGTGGCGCTCGGCGTTTTCCTGAGCCCCTTCGCCAGCCTTCTCGGCACGGTCCAGCTTGAAACGGTGGAGGAGGGCGCGTGCCAGGCCTTTGCTGGAACCGCAGAAACGCAGTAAGCCCACGGGCGATTTAGGAGCGGGCCGCCTGTCTGGTGCCTGCCGCCAGGAGTGGGAGCCGGCATGTCCGACACAGAAGACCGTCTCGACAGGCTGGAAATCCATCTCGCCCAGCAGCAACAGATGATCGATGACCTGTCAGAGGCGCTGGCCCTGCAGCAGCGCGATATCGATGCGCTGAAAGCCAGGCTCGTCCGGTCGGACAGCCGCATTGCCGAACTCGAAGCTGGCCTTCCTGCCCCCGGCAATGAAAAGCCTCCCCACTGGTAGGCGGTGATGATTCCCGGCGCGGCAATTCTTGTCAGTGGCGGTGTATTGCTGGCCGGGCTTGTGACGCTGGCCGTCATCGACATCCGCACGCTTCGCCTGCCCGACTGGCTCACCCTGCCGCTGATCCCGGCAGGCTGGCTGAGTGCGTGGTGGCTGGGTGATCCGGTACTCTGGCACATCGCGGGAGCCGCCATCGGCTATGCGGCCTTTGTCGCGCTGGAGCTGGGCTACAAGGCGTATCGGGGGCGCGACGGGCTGGGCAGGGGCGATGCCAAGCTGCTGGCCGTTGGCGGGGCCTGGTGCGGGGCGCTTCTCCTGCCGGTGATCGTGCTCATCGCCAGTGCGGCGGGGCTTGTCTGGGCCCTGTCGATGGCCCTCCTTGCACGGCGCGCGGTGAACGCGCAGAGCACGCTCGCCTTCGGGCCGTTCCTGGCCGCTGGAATTGCCCTTGCCTGGCTGCTGCTGCGCACCGGTCTCTGGGTGTAGCCGGGGCGGCAACCTCGCGAGACAGGACGCCAGGAACGCGCTAAGCATCGAGTGATGACGGCGGAGCCATTGGATATCGAGGGCTGGAAGGCACAGCTGCGCAAGGGCGCAGCGGAGTTTGCTGTGCTGAGCCTGCTCGCCCGGCGCGAAATGTACGGAATCGAACTGCTCGATGCCCTGTCAGGCGCAGACGGGCTCGGGATTTCCGACGGTACCATCTACCCGCTTTTGAAGCGATTGCAGTCAGAGGGCAGAATTTCTGCGCGATGGCAGCCGAGCGTCACAGGACCGCCACGTAAATATTATAGGCTGACCGCAGAAGGGCAGCGCGCCGTGTCGGCCATGGGTCAGGCATGGGCGGAGTTTCGCCTGCAGCTGGACAGACTTGCGGTGCCGGACCTTGACCAACACGAACCGGATCGAGACCTATCTGAATGAGCTGGCGGCCGCCCTCGGCCCGCTTCCGGCTGGCGACCGCCATGACATCGTGATGGAGGCGCGCAGCCACCTCGCCGAGCGCAGCGAATGCTGGGGCGAGGCCGAGGCGATCGCGCGCATGGGTTCAGCGCAGGCGCTGGCCCGCCAGTATGTCGCCGCTACCAGCCATTCTATCGACACCGCTTCCAACCGAATTGGCCTCCTGCACCTGGCCGGCCTTCTGACAGCCTGCTGCCTGCTCTGGGTGCTGGCAGCAACCAGCGCAGGCCTGTGCCTTGCCGAGCTGGCTTCGCCTGATCTCGTCGGTCTCTGGCGCAATGCGGCGACCGGCAGCCTGTTTGTCGGCGCGACCAGCGCGGAAAATGCCGCCCGGCTGACCGACCTTGCGGGGCAGTGGTTCCTGCCGCTGACGGTTCTGATCGCCGTCTTGGCAGGCCTTAGCGGGCTGATGCTGATGCGCACGGCCGGCCGGCAGTTCCGCGTGCCGGTCAGCCCGCTGCCTGTGCTGGCAGACTGATTGCCAGCGCGCCAGACGCCTGTCAGCGCGGGCGTTTCGGGCCGGTTTCACTCCTCCCATCCTGCAATCAGCCGGAAACTTGCAATGCATGTCACTGGCCTGACATGAATCTTGTATAACAGGATATCCCGTCGAAAGTGGGGGCTGCCCCCGGTTTCGCTGCGAGCTGAAACACATGCAGATGGCGCGCCTCCGGGTGCGTCCGCAGAGGGGACAATCATGTCTTGGAAGAAATACGCCGCAATTCTTGCGCTTAGCATGGCCGCCGCTGCGTGCGGTCAGGGTTCGAGCATCACTTCGCCTGGCGCGACCAATCCGGGAACGCCCCCGGGCGGTGGTACGCCGCCGGGTGGCGGTGGCGGCGGTGGCGGCACCGCTTCGTGCCCGACCGGCTTCACCACGGGTTCGCCGGTTGGCGGCCTGACCACCTGTCTTCTCTCGGGTGATGTCCTGACCAATCTGACGCTGCGTGCCGTTGACGGCATCGCCTACCGCATTGATGGCCGGGTGAATGTCGGTGTCGACGTCGGCGCAGACGGCAACGCCTCGGGCGGTGTCTCGGCCCGCCTGACGATCGAGCCGGGCGTGACCGTGTTCGGCCAGAGTGGCGCTGACTACATCGTGGTCAATCGTGGCTCGCAGATCGAAGCGAACGGCACGGCTGCTTCGCCGATCACCCTGACCTCTGATGAAGACCTCATCCGCCGTGCGGCCAATCCGCAGGACTTTGGCGGTGACAATATCGGTGAGTGGGGCGGCCTCGTCGTCCTCGGCCGTGCGCCGATCAATCGCTGCCGCGACGCAGCGACCCCGGGTACGGTGGACTGCCAGAACCTCGTGGAAGGTGCGACCAATCCGGACGCGCTCTATGGCGGCAACAACCCGCAAGACAATTCGGGCATCCTGCGTTTCGTGCGCGTTCTCTTCGCCGGCTTCGAAATCGCGCCGGGTAACGAGCTGAACGGCATCACGCTGGCTGGTGTCGGCAACGGCACGATCTTCGAGAACGTGCAGGTCCATAACGGCTCTGACGACGGCATCGAATGGTTCGGCGGTACGGTGAACGGCCGCAACATCGTTGTGACGGGCGCCGATGACGACTCGCTCGACACCGACAATGGCTGGCAGGGCAATCTGCAGTTTGTGGCCGTGATCCAGCGTGCCAACGGCGGCGACAACATCGTTGAAGCCTCCAGTTCCTCGCCGGGTGTCACCCCGCTATCGAACGCGACCTTTGCCAACTTCACTTTCGTGGGTAACCGCACCAATGCCTGGCGTCTGAACACAGGTACGGTCGGCCGCTATGTCAACGGCGTCGTTGACTACGGCAAGGCGTGCTTCCGCTGGGAAAACTCGGCCGGTAACGGCACGGCTGGCTATCAGGGCGTGAATGTCGACCCGAGCTTCAACTCGGTGCTGTTCGACTGTGAAGGTGGTCTGTCGACCTCCAACTCCGACCAGGCGGCTGCTGCGGCTTCGGTTGCTGCCGATGCCAATAACCGCCAGATCGAAAGCTCGCTGGCTTCGCGCCTCTTCCCGGGCCCGGCCGAGCAAGGCATGACGGCGTTTGACGCGACCTCGCTCAACAGCTTCTTCCGCACCGCCAACTATGTCGGCGCGTTCGGTCCGTCTGAAACCGAAACGAGCAACTGGGCTGCCGGCTGGACCTTCGGCCTGTTCCCGGAACCTGACTGCCCGACCGGCACCACCGATACGGGTGCCACGCGTGGCGGCCAGAATGTCTGCCGCCTGTCGGGCACGATCACGTCCGACATCCGCCTGACCCGCGGCAATATCTACGAACTCGCTGGCCGCGTGAACGTGGGTGTCGATGTCGGCGCCGAAGGCAATGCCGCTGGCGGCGATGCTGCCTCGCTGACCATCGAATCGGGCGTGACGGTCTATGGCCGCTCGGGCGCCGACGCGCTGGTCATCAACCGTGGCTCGCAACTCTTTGCCAACGGCACCCGCCAGAACCCGGTCATCCTGACGTCTGAAAACGACATCACGAACACCGGCAACCGCGAAACGGCCATCGGTGAATGGGGTGGCCTTGCCATCCTCGGCCGTGCGCCGATCAATCGCTGCCGCGATGCGGCGACCCCGGGTACGGCCCAGTGCCAGAACCTCGTTGAAGGCCTGACGAACCCGGATGCCCTGTATGGCGGCGCTCTGCCGGCAGACAGCTCTGGCTCGCTCACCTTCCTGCAGGTGAAGTATGCCGGCTTCGAAATCGCGCCGGGTAACGAGCTGAACGGCATCACGCTGGCCGGCGTCGGCAATGGCACCGTGTTCGAGAACATCCAGGTCCATAACGGCTCTGACGATGGCATCGAGTGGTTCGGTGGTACCGTGAACGGCAAGTACCTGATCGTTACGGGCGCTGATGATGACAGCTTCGACACCGACAATGGCTGGAATGGTCACATCCAGTTCCTGATGGCCATTCAGCGTGCCGGTGGCGGCGACAATATCGTCGAGGCTTCGAGCTCGGCTCCGGGTGTCACCCCGCTGTCGAATGCGACCTTCTCCAACTTCACCTTCGTGGGTAACCGCACCAACGCCTTCCGCCTGAACACCGGTACGGTCGGCCGCTATGTCAACGGCGTGGTCTCCTACGGCCAGGCCTGCATGCGCTGGGAAAACTCGGCCGGTAATGGCACGGCGGGCTATCAGGGCGTGGACACCGACCCGAGCTTCGACTCGGTGCTGTTCAGCTGCGCTGGCGGCCTTTCGACCTCGAACTCCGACCAGGCTGCGGCTGCCGCTGCCGTCTCGGGTGGTTCGAACAACTCGACGGATGTGGCCAGCACGCTGACCAACACCTTCGTGAACGGTGCCAACGAGAATGCCCGCACGGCGTTCAACGTCACCACGCTCGATCCGTACTTCACGGCTGTGGATTACATCGGCGCGGTACGCAATTCGAGCGACCGCTGGTGGGCTGACTGGACCTGTGGTCTGGAAGCCGGAAGCACCTGCTAGGCAAGAGCAAAGGGCGCGCCGGGTCTTCCCGGCGCGCCTCTGCCTGCTCCCAACCCCAATCAACGAAGGTTGCGAACCATGAAACCGCTTTACCTGTTCAGCGCGGCATTGCTGACGAGCACGGCCCTTCTGGCCCCGTCCGCTCTTGCCCGCCAGGCCGAGGAGGCGCCCGCCGCCTCCGAACCCGTCGAGACCATCTCGGTGCGCGGCCAGTTCATTCCCGAGCCCCAGCGCCGCACGGCGCAGGTGGCCAGTTTCGTTTCTGCCGAAGACCTGGAGCGTTCGGGCGACGCCAACGCTGCCGTCGCCCTTACCCGCCTGAGCGGTCTGAGCATTGTCGGTGGCCGTTTCGCCTATGTGCGCGGCCTGGGTGACCGCTATGCGGCAGCGCTCCTCAACGGCTCGCCCCTGCCGAGCCCGGAGCCGCTTCGCCGTATCGTGCCGCTTGACCTCTTCCCGTCCGAAATCCTCGATGGCGTCGACGTCCAGAAGACGTATTCGGCCAATTTCGGCGGTGAGTTCGGTGGTGGTCTGATCACGCTGCGCACCCTGCGCCGTCCGGTCGATCCGTTCTTCAATGTCTCGGCGAGCGTCGGCTACAACACTGTTGCGACCGGCGAGAACGCCATCATCCATCGCGGTTCGGACACGGACTGGGACTGGACCGGCTATGACGATTCCACGCGCGACATTCCGATCCCGCTGGCCGATGTCCTCGCCAATGGCCGCAACCTGAACGACCTTTCGGCGGCAGAGCTCGAGCTTGTCAGCGAAAGCGTTGTCATCCCGAACCTCTTGGTCATCCAGTCGCAAGACCTGCACCCGGACTATTCGGTGTCGGCCAATGGCGGCTTTGCCTTCAATCTGGGCGAGATCGAGATGGGTCTTGTCGGCGCGGTCGGCTTTGATGCCGGCTGGAGCCTGCAGAATGCCCAGCGTCAGCGCGTGCGCGGTGATGTGCTCGGTACCGACCTGACCACGCAATTGTCGTCCTACGATGCGGTCACCAACAGCCTTGTCTCGCTGAGTGCCGAACAGGGCGATCACCAGCTTGGTGCGACGCTGTTCTATGTCCACTCGGCCCGCAAGGACACGCAGCTGACCCGCGGTGAAGACTTCAACGCGCAAGGCGGCCGTCCGATCTACCGCGAGAGCACCGGCTGGTTCGAGCGTGATCTGGCCATGTTCCAGCTGACCGGCGAGCATATGTTCGGCAATCTGGAAGCGCGCTGGCGCGGCTCGATCGCCCAGGCGACGCGCCAGACCCCGTTCCTGCAGGAACTGACCCGTCTGGAGCAGGCCAATGGCGATATCGCCTTCACGTCTGCGGCCCGCTACGAGATCCAGTTCACGGACCTGACCGATGATCTGACCAATTTCGGCGGTGAGCTTCTCTACACCTTCAACCTGCCCGGCTCGCGTGAGCTGGTCATGATGGCGGGTGCGGACACGACGCGCACTGAACGGGAATACACGACGCTCTTCTTCCGCATGGCCGGTGGCAACTCGCTGCCTGCCGACGTGCAGATTGCCCGTCCGGACTTCCTGTTCTCGCCGGACAATATCGGCCCTTCGCGCTTCCAGCTGACCGAGGTGCAGAACACCCAGTCAAACTATGTCGGCGAGCTGGATGTGGATGCCTTCTTCGTTCAGGCCGATCTGGATGTAACCAGCTTCATCCGCGCCACGCTCGGCGTGCGCTATGAAGATGCGGTGCAGTCGGTCCAGACCTTCAGCCGCTTCGGCCAGCTGGGCCGCGGTGCGACGCTGGACAATGACTATGTCCTGCCGGCGGCGACCGTGACCTGGAACTTCGCCGATGACCTGCAACTGCGCCTCGGCTTCTCGCAGACGATTGCCCGTCCGCAATTCCGCGAGTTTGCCAATTCCGGCTTCTTCGACCCGGAATCCCAGCGCAGCTTCCGCGGCTTTGACGGCCTCGTTGACTCCGAGCTGAACAATTACGACGCGCGTCTGGAATACTATCTGGGCCGCGACCAGTTCATCACGGCTGCGATCTTCTACAAGGAGATCACCAACCCGATCGAGGAAGTCCAGTTCGAGACCGCCTCCTTCGTGTCGGAAACCACCTTCCTGAACTCGCCCAAGGCCGAGCTTCAGGGTGTCGAGCTGGAATACCGCCAGTACTTCCAGTTCCCGCTGGACATTGGCTGGTTCCGTGAGCGCGACTGGCGTTTTGCGGTCAATTACACCTACACCCAGTCGGAGATCGTCGCGCCTGCGGGCACGCAGGTCCTCGATCCGATCAGCGGCACGCTGCGCGATGCTTCCTTCTTCAACCTTGACGGTTCCAACCTGCAAGGCACGCCGGAGAACATCGTCAACGCGCAGATCGGCTGGGAAGGCGATAACGACCAGTTCACCCTGCTCATGAACTGGGTGGACGAGCGCATCGTCCAGCGCGGGTTCAACTCGCCGTCGGGCGTGCTGCCGGACGTCATCGACGAGCCGGGCGTCCAGCTCGACTTCCAATACCGCCGCCGCTTTGCCGCGATGGGCCGTGAATTCTCGCTCGGCTTTGCAGGCCGTAACCTGCTCGACGAGGATTATCGCGAGTACCAGCGCAACGAGACGATCGGCGAGACCGAGTTCAACACCTATGAACGCGGCCGCACCTTCTCTCTCAGCCTTTCGACCAGCTTCTAGGCTGGCCGCAAGGTCCGCATGACGACACGCCCGGAGCCTCAGGCTCCGGGCGCTTCGCCCGTCTCAAGGCTGTGTTGCCAGTCTCTGGCTTTGCAAGACTGTCACGAACTTGCGTTACACGGCTTGAAAACAAGCGGGTGGATGGCAAGACCGAGATGGGCAGGTTCGGGCAGAACCGGAATGGCCAGCGCGTCATTTCGCAGACGGCTTCGGGCAGGGCTGGTTCCCTGCACGCAATTGCCGTCCGTGCCGCCGAGCTGACCTTCGCACTCCTCATTGGTCTGCTGGCTGCCAACCTTCTCTGGACACTCATTGCCGGTAGCTACCGCACGCATCTCGACGTGGCGCAGGAAGCCACAGACGATGCCCGGCGATCAGCCACACCGCCCGCCATTCAGGGTTCTGCAGCGGGCCTGTTGGGGGCGCGCGCATCTGCGCCATCGCAGCCGGTCGAGACGCTGCCCGAAAGCCAGCTCGGATTTTCCCTTTTCGGCGTGCGCACCGGTTCGGCGCCGGATGAAGGCAGCGCCATCATCGAGGTCGGCGCCAACGGACAGCGCAGCTTTGCCGCCGGGTCCGAGCTTCAGCCTGGTGTCGTGCTGGACGAGGTCCACCCCGACCGTGTGGTCCTGAACCGGCGCGGCGCGCGCGAGGTCATCTACCTCACCGAAAGGGCGAGGACCCGCCAGCAGGCCGCCGCCGGTGGCCTGAGCCCGGTGACACTGGCAGGCCTGTCCTTCGTGCCCATGGCGCTCCAGTCCGGCGGTGAAGGCCTGCAGCTGCGATCTGAACCGGGGCCGCTTGGCGCTCTGGGTCTTCAGACTGGCGACATCATCGCCTCTATCGAGGGCGAGCCGGTGTCCGATGCGCTTGCCGCCAGCCTTTCCGCCCGCCTCGCCAATGGCGAAATGCCCTCCAGCCTCACCCTTGAGCGCGATGGTGCGCGCCTCACCCTGCAGACAAGGCCCAACCCATGATCATCCGATTTGCCAGAGTGTTGTGCGCCGCGCTGATCGCGCTTGCCCTGTCGGGCCTTGCCATTGCACAGGATGCGGGGCGCACCACGCTCAATTTCCGCAATGCAGACATGACCGCCTTCATCGAGGATATGGCGGCGCTGACAGGCTATACCTTCGTCGTCGACCCGGAAGTGCGCGGCGTGGTCAACATCACCTCGCAAGGGCCGGTGACGCGCGAGGAAGCCTTCCAGGTCTTTCTCGCCACCTTGCGCGTCCATGGTTACAGCGCCGTGCCGACGGGCGAGGGCGTCTACCAGATCCGCGCCGAGCGCGAAGGCGCGCGTTCCGGCGCGCCGCTGGGCGCCGGTGATGGCCTTTTCCGCTCCTCGGTTGTGCGCCTTCAGTCTGCGAGCGCCCGTGAAGCGGCGCGCACGCTGCAATCCATGGTCAGCGCGGTCGGAACCATCATGGCGCTGGAAAGCGGCAACTCGGTCGTCATCGTCGACTATGCCTCCAACATCTCCGCCATCGAGCAGGCCTTGCGCGCACTCGACCGCGACAACTCCGTCGTGGAAATGGTTTCGCTGGAAAACGTGTCTCCCGACGAGATGGCCCGC
>NZ_JBQLZR010000049.1:0-9195 GCF_052168375.1 Glycocaulis sp. | reverse complement strand
TGGATCGCGCATTTGTCCTGCAACTCAATGAGGCCCCCATCGCGCTCATGTGCGCGGGCGTATTCGTCTTCGTGATGTCGCGCGTCATGGGTGAGGCGGTCACCATCAAGGAAGACCGGGACAGCTTCGTTTGATGAGCGATGCCACCCCAATTCCCGATATCGTCGTCACGCTCGACGTGATGCTCGCCCGGCGCAAGATGAAGGCAAAGGATCTGGCTGCGTTTGTCGGTATCACGGAGGCCAACCTGTCCTTGCTGCGCTCGGGCAAGGTCAAGGGTGTGCGTTTTGAAACGCTGGCGCGCATATGCACCGCCCTCGATTGCCGGCCCGGAGATATTCTCGACATCGCGTCGGGAACAGAGCGCTAGCGCACCGGTGTGAACAGGCTGCGCAGTATCGCCAGAAGCCCCGTCAGCATGACAAAGAGGCAGGCCAGCGTTGCGGCCAGAACCGCAAAGTCGAAGGCGCGCAGATCGAGGCTATAGGCCCGGTGACGATAGAGGCGGACGGTCAGGGTTTCGCCCGGCGTGTAGCGCGCCAGATAGTCTTCCGCGCTGGCCACATCGCCAAAGGCCGGGCGGGTATGGTTCAGTTCCGGGAAGGCGAGCCCGTCTGCTTCAAGCGCTATCGAGGCGATCCATTCCAGATTGCGCGGAGCAGGCTCGACGCTGACGGCGCTGATGCGCGCTTCGATGATGGGCGCAAACCAGCGCAAGGCGGGGGCATCGCCAAGGCTCCAGAACAGGCCCATCACGAAAAGCGGGATGGTGATGAAGCTCATCAGCGTCACGCCCTTGCGCAAGGCCGAGCGCATTAGCTCTGTCCGGGGCCGAAGCGATGGAAACAGCCGTGCCAGAAGACTGATAACGGGCCGGAAGATAATCCCCAGAACCACAAACAGGACAAGCGGCGCCGCGGTGAAGGCCGCAAACGTGAAAAGGCCTGTCTCCCCATTCGGCCATGCAAGATTGCCCCCCGGCGACAGGCGGGCCGTCAGGGTGCTGCCCACCGGGTACAGGCGCGCGGCCCCCGCTCCGGACGGATCGTCCGCAATTCGCAGGAGCCTTGTCTCGCCGTCAGGATCGACCGCCCTGACTTCTATCCGTTCGACAAGGCCGTACCCGGTGTCGCGGGTGACGCTTTCGTGGGCGGTTACCTCAACCTCGCCGCGCTCCCATGCCGCGATGATGGCCGGCGGTTCGCCCGCCAGCATCAGGGCCAGGAGAATGATCAGGGGAACGGCCACTCCGGCGATCAGGGTGATGATGACGCGCAACACAGCTCCCATTTTGCTCTCCCGCGCAGGTACCGGCGGAAATTAGCCCAAGCGCTTCCGGCGAGCCATTGGCCTGCCCCTTCCTGTCCGCGAATATCAGACGCGCGAACTGCTTGCCGGCCAACTATGCGCAGCGCAGTATCCAGTCCTTCCGCAAGAGGGGTTCCCGCCATGTTTGCTGCCCTGCCTGCCTTGATACTGGCACTGATTGCCCAGCCTGCGCCCAGCGTCATGGCCGAACCGGATTTTTCCTGGCTCGCCGGGCATTGGCGCAGCGAGGCATCCGGGCGGGTGTCAGAGGAGATATGGATGGAGCCGGAAGGCGGGCTGATGACCGGCATGGGACGGTCACTGCGCCATGGCCGGGCCACCAGTTTCGAGTTTGCCTACATCACGACCGGAGAAAATGCGGCCTATTTCGCCCAGCCCGGCGGACGGCCTGCGACACGCTTTGCGCTTGTGTCACATCAGGGCTCAAGGGCCGTATTCGAAAATCCTGATCACGACTTCCCTCAGCGGATCGAATACAGCCGGGAGGGCGATGTCCTGATGGCCACGATCTCTAGCCTGGACCGGTCGCGGGAAATCAGCTGGAGCTGGATCCGTCGGGAATAGGCAGGGCGCGCTTCTCGGCCGCGAGATAATCGGCGCTCTGCATTTCCATCAGGCGTGAGGCGGTGCGCTCGAACTCGAAGGCCCCGTCACCGGCGGGATAAAGAGCGGATGGCTCGGCCGCGGCACTCATGACGAGCTTTGTGCGGGTATCATAGAGCGCATCGATCAGGGTCACGAAGCGGGCCGCTTCGTTGCGTCGGGCCGGGTCCAGAGCGGGCACGGAATCGATCATCACCGTATCGAAAGTTTCAGCGATCATCAGATAATCCGCCGCGCCCAGCGGACGGTTGCACAGCTCGGCAAAGGTAAAGCGGGCAACGCCAGCGGCTTCTCGCTTTACTTCCAGAGTGCGGCCCTGGACGGTCAGGGTGCAGCTTTGCGCCCGTGCGCCCAGCGTCAGGCGTTCAAAGGCGGCGTCCATAGCTGCATCAGCCTTAGCCCCCAGGGGCGTGTAATAGACAGGCGCGGCGGTCAGGCGCTCCAGTCGGTAGTCACGCCCGCTATCAAGGCGCATCACATCAAGCCGGTCCTCGATCATGGCGATGAAGGGCTCGAACAGGGGGCGGTTGAGACCATCCTTGTAGAGCGCTGACGGGTGCCGGTTGGAGGTTGCCACCACCACCACCCCCTTTTCGAACAGGCGCTCGAAAAGCCGGCCGAGGATCATGGCGTCGGCGACGTTCGTCACCTGCAACTCGTCAAAGCATAAAAGCCGGGTCTCGGAGGCAATTGCGTCTGCGACGGCGATCAGGGGCTCGCCCTTCCTCGTTTCGCGCTCTCGCGCGATGCGGGCATGCACATCCTGCATGAAGGCGTGGAAGTGGGCCCGGCGCTTGGCCTTCAGGCCCACACTGTCATGAAAGAGGTCCATCAGGAGCGATTTGCCGGTGCCGACCCCGCCCCAGAGATAGAGGCCCCTGGGCGCAGGTTTCGCTCTGGAAAACAGGCCTGCCCTGCCACCTTTCCACTCATCGATACCGGCTGCCAGCGCATCGAGATGGCGGGCAATGGCGCGCTGGCCTGCATCCTCGCAGAGCTTGCCGCTGGCTATGCCGCGTTCCAGCGCCTGCGAAGGCGTCACGAGGCCGCCCGCCAGAAAAGCGCGGCCAGACCGGCACTTGCGAGGCCAAAGCTGATCACAATGGCCAGAATGAACAAGACGGGGCGGCGTATGGTGCGCATGACCCCCCTCTAGCGCGGGCCGGGCGGACCTGCCAAGGGCTGGCTTGACGCCCTTGGGTTTAGTAACAGTAACGAAGCAGGAGGCAAACTGATGAGCTTGAAACAGAACGAGCGGGCCATTCTCGAACGCGCTGGCTTTTTGCCCGGTCTCATTGAAGCTGTCAGCTGTGAAGCATCACGGATGAAAAACCTGTACCTGATGCGGATGGATGCCCAATTGCCTATCCGGCCTATGCTGGCCGCGTCGATTTTTGTTCTCTTGATTAGCCTGCCACGCAACGCTTTGAGCGTCTTTTTCATCGTCGCTGCCTTGTTGTTTTGTGCTGTACTGGCGGCCAGCATCTGGTTCGGTTCCCGCAAGACCTCTGGCCTGCTGGAAAGGGCGCCCGAACGCTGGGCTGCGCGCTACCTTGCCGCTCTGGCTGTTAAGGGGCCATCCCGGATGGAGGAGCTGGAGCAACTGGCCGGGCGCTATTCCTCCTACGCTTCACCGGATGCAGCGTTGTTGGCAATGGCCGAGGCGGAGCGCGAATGGCGCGGGCCCGTTCGCTGGTTTCACGATGCCATCATCGTGTCAGCGATACTGATACCATTGGCGATGGTTATTGCGGTTCCCGTGCTGCAGGGCCGCTTCTAGCCTGCAAGGCGTTCCAGTGCGCGCCGCCAGCTTTCGGGCAGCGCAACCGGGCGGCGGGTCTGCCGGTCGACATAGACATGGGTGAAATGGCCTTCCGCGATGGCCTCTTCCCCGCCCTCGTGAAAGATGGCGACCTCGTAGCGGACCGAGGAATTGCCAAGGCGCGCCACGCGGATGCCCGCTTCGAGCCGGTCCGGGAAAGCAGCCGGGGCGTGATAGCGGCACCCAGTCTCGACAACGAGGCCGATCGGGTTGCCCCCTGCAATGTCCAGCAGCCCCGCCTTGACCAGCCAGCGGTTCACCGCCGTGTCGAAATAGGCGTAATAGGTCACGTTGTTGATGTGGCCGTAGACATCGTTGTCAGCCCAGCGGGTCTCGATGGCTTCAAAAGCCGCATAGCCCGGCCTGCGGGCTGGCGGCTCGCGCCCGCTCACAGGATTTCCTCATACATGGCGACGATATCGCCATAGCGCATCTCGCGCGGATTATTCGGAAGAAGGCGGTCATTGGCCGCCACATCCTCGGCCATGGCAGGAATGTCGTTATGGCTGATACCCAGCTGGGACAGGCGCCGCTCGATACCGACCGCATCGGCCAGACGCTCCATCTCGGCGATCAGCCCGGCAGAGCTCGCATGCAGGCCGATATGGCCTGCAATTTCGGCGTAAAGCGGCTCGGCAGCGCTGGCGTTAAAGCGCAGGACCGGCGGCAGGACGACCGAGTTCGACAGCCCGTGCGGCACGTGGAACATGCCGCCCAGCGGATAGGCCATGGCATGCACACCGCCTACGGGCGAGTTGGAAAAGGCCTGGCCTGCCAGCATGGCGCCGAGCAGCATGCCGGCCCGTGCTTCCCGGGCCGATCCATCCCTGCAGGCGCGCTCCAGATGCGTGTGCAGCAGCTTAAGCGCCGCGAGCGCCAGCGCATCGGAGACCGGGTTCTTGAAGCGCTTGCCGGTGAAGGCCTCGATGGCGTGGACCATGGCGTCAATGCCGGTCGCTGCCGTGATGTGCTTTGGCAGGCCGAGCGTCAGGTCGGCATCCAGAATGGCCATGTCGCCATAGAGCGGGGCTGCGGCTATGCCGCGCTTTGACGTGGCGCCCGTCGTGATGACGGCGACACTGGTCACTTCCGAGCCGGTTCCGGCGGTTGTAGGGATGAGAATGAGCGGCAGGCGGGGGCCCTTGACCCGGTCCATGCCATACATGTCGGACAGGGGCTGGTCCGACCCCAGAAGCAGGGCGACGACCTTGGCGGTGTCCATCGGGCTGCCGCCGCCAAAACCGATCACGGCCTCTGCCCCGAACTCGCGCCCCTCCTTCACGGCCTCGAAGATGACCGCTTCAGGCGGATCGGCGACGACGCCGTCGAAGACATGCACCGCATACCCGTCCGCCTGCAGGCCGGCCAGGGCGCTGTCGAGCAGGCCGAGACCCTTCACTCCGGCATCGGTAACGATGAGAAGCCGTCTGGCGCCATTGAGCGCAGGCGCGCCATGACGCGCGAGTTCAGCGGCCGCACCGGGCGCGGACACGATGTGGGGAACGGTGCGGAACTGGAAGGGTGTCATGGCGCGGCCCTGATGCTGGTCTGGTCAAGATCAGCAAGGCTGGCCGTTTGGCCCTTCAAATTCAAGCGCTACGTGAAGCGCTGGCGCGCCTCAGGCAACGCCGATGCGCGGCGGGCCACCATGGGCGGCTTCGGACGGACCGAAGGCGCGATCAAGAAGGTGGGTGGAGTCCTGCGCCAGCTCGATGGCTGCCGACAGGTGCTCGAGCACCTTCATGTTGTTGGCCATGACGTGCAGCGCCTCGGGACGGGTGTCCTCGGAGATTTTCGTCGAGCGCGTCAGCACTTCGGCGCGTAGCTGGATGAGGATGTCTTCCAGCTTGCGGCCGCCAGGATTGGTCTCGGATACGAGAAAGCGGGTCATGTCTGCCGCCTCCTTTCTTGTCTCACCGGAACGCAGTATGCGGGTGAGGAGTCTTTTTTGTGTAAACGAGGAGGAGCCCGTCATGGCACCGCAGAAAATCGGCGCTGAGGCCGCACTTGAGCAGCTTCCCGGCTGGATCCGGGTTGAAGGTTCGCGCGACGCCATCACCCGCACCCTCAAGTTCGAGGACTTCAATGCTGCGTTCGGCTTCATGACGCGCGTGGCGCTGAAAGCCGACGCGATGAACCACCATCCCGAATGGTTCAACGTCTATAACCGGGTGGAGATCGTGCTCACCACGCATGATTGCGACGGCGTCAGCGCGCTCGACGTGGAAATGGCCCGCTTCATCGATGCAGCCGCTTCCGCCTGAGCCGGTGAGCGGGTAATCTCCCGTTAACCATGCCGGAGCGCTTGCCGGGGGCAGTGCGTCAGAATCGCATGGATCAAAACGGGAGGAGACATCTTCATGTTCGCAATTCTGGCTGCCAGCCTGGCCCTGACGGGCGCCGACGATCACGGCGCGTCTGTCGAGGCGCTCGTCGAGAACGCGCTGCGGGTGGAATCGCCCTCGGTCACCTATACGGTCCGGCTGAATGCGGATGGCACCTATTCCAGCGATGTCGGGATTTCCGGCACCTGGGAGGTGCAGGGCGACGAGCTGTGCACCAGCCGCTCCACGGGCGAGACCAACTGCCAGCCGATTCAGGAAGGGCTTGGCCTTGGCGATAGCTGGCAAGGCGAGAACACGGCCGGCGAGACAGTGACTTTCACCATCGTGCCGCGCTAGCAGCAGGCTGTGCGGGCTATGGCTCGTGCAGCGCGATCGACCGTATCAGGACCTCGGCACCCGGCGTGCCGAGCGTCCGGTCGGTCTGCAGCTGCAAGATGCGCGTGATGCGAACGAAGTCTGGCACCTGCCCGGCGCGGTAGCCCAGCCCGCCATAGCTTGTCAGTGCGGTCACATAGGCATCGCGCAGGCGCAGATTGCGCGATGCAACCGTGGCCCGCAGGGCCTCGTCAGGAATATCGAGCGCAAATTCCACTTCCAGCATACCGCCCATATAGGCACCGGCCCTGACGGAAGCCGAAACTGGCTCCATGCGCACATAGCTGTGAGAGGTGGAGAGCATGCGGGCGGACGGCCCGGCAGGGGCTTCCTCTTCCGCCGGAGGGGGCGGCGCAGCGGCGGCCAGCATGATGGCCCCGGAAAGACAGGCGAGAGCGTGCTTCATGGGCGAAGTCTAGCCCACGACCTGTAAACAAGGCGTTGGCGATCAGGGGTTTTCAGAAGTCTGCGGCCAGCCGGGCCATGGCAGGGTCCAGTGCCAATGCCTGGCGATAGGAATCGCGCGCCGCGGCCGGCTCTCCCGATGCCCGCCGGGCATAGGCCAGTGAGACGAGGATGTTCGCATTGTCCGGCGCGCCTTCGCTCGCCAGTTCCAGCGCGTGGCGGGCCGAAGCATGCAGCCCGAGCGTGCTCATGACGATGCCCTGCTCGTAACGCCGCCAGGGCGTATCCTCGAGGGAAATGGCCTGCTCTATATGGGCGAGGGCCTCGCTGGCCTCTCCGGCCTGGCGGGCATGGATCGCCCGCTCATCATGCCAGATGGCTGCAAATCGGGGGGCGAGGGCGCCGGGGCGCAGGGCATCAATTCCGGAAAGGGCGGCGGCGTTGTCACCGGCAAGGCGCGCGCCGCGCGCCGCCATGAGCTGGTCCTGCGCCACGCCGGAGAGGGCAGCCGCATCGCGCCAGGCCTGCCAGGTGCCGGTCCAGTCACCGGCCGCTTCTGCCTGATAGGCATAGCTGCGTAGCGCAAAGATCTGCTCGTCAATCGTCATGGTGTGGCGTGCAGCAAGCACCGCCTGCAGGGCGGTAACGGCTGAGGCATGGTCACCGGCCTCGATGGCGCAAGTTGCGGCGGCGAGCCAGTCGCGCGTGCTGCCGCCAGACCTGGCAAGCCCGGCAAAGGCACTGTGGGCTGCAGCGCACTGGCCACTTCCCGCGAGCGCATAGGCGCGTTCACGCAAGGCGTACTCGTCGGTGACCTGACCGCTTACGCCAAGGCCGGTGCCGACCAGCGCGGCAGCGATGCCGGTCTTGAGGAGGCTGCCCGCCTGAAGGGATTCGAAAATCGCCATGCCCTGTCCCGTGGCATTAACCATACCAAGAGAGGGTTTATAGCGGTTATTCAGCCCGCCTGCCACGCAAAAGCGGGGTCAGGCTTAATAGTTCACGACGACGCGGCCGATCACGCTCTGGTCCGAGGTGTCTCCCGTCCCGGCCCGGTACTCCAGCTCGAAGTCCACACTGTGGCGATAGGCCCGGTAACGGTCTTCGCCAAACCAGTGTGACACCATGATGCCGGCACCCGCTTCCAGGCGCTCGCGCGTGGCAAGGCTGTCATCGGAAATCTGGCCGACTGCCGTCAGATAGGGGGTCACGGCCCATCCCTCGCCGGTGCGGAAGCGCAGGCCATGCCGGATCGAGGCATAGGCGGACGTGAACTGCGGATCATCGGGGATCCACGCCAGATCACCGTAGAGGCTGGTATAGGTCCAGCGGCTGGCAACCGGGTTCCAGTCGCCCCCTTGCGTCCAGCCATAGGAGGCGCGAAGGAGCCAGGCATCGCGGGACAGGTCGCCGCCCGCTATCAGGCGTTCGCCAGCAAGGTTGAAATCATGGGCGGCAAAGGGTTTCCAGCGCACGCCCAGACCGAGCTGCAGCGTATCATCGGTCAGGCGCAGCGCGCCGGTATCGAGGCTCTGGAAGGCCCGGCCATACAGGGTAAATCCGCGCCCGGCCGCATAAAGCTGTTCAGGCCGCCAGCCAGCCTCGAGGCCGATCTGGCTTTCAAACGTGCCCTGTTCGGGAAGCGCGAAGCTGCCCAGCACCCCGTCCTCGCGCCAGGTCAGATAGCCGGTCGCGTAGACGGTGCGCTCCAGCGTCTCGACCTCGCGGCGCAGACGATAGACGCGCAAGGGATCGTCGTTGGCGGTGCCCGCCTCATCGTGGCGGTCAATTGCATCGCGGAAGGCTCCGGCAGCCGCGCGGCGCTGTCCAGCGGCGGAACGCGCATAGCCTTCCTCTTCACGGATGAAGAGGTTGAGCTGTTCGCGCCCGGCAATGTCGGCAAATATGAGGGCTGCCTCGTCATGACGCCCGGCCCGCCGGTAGGCATAGGCATTGGCGAGCGCGATGTCGCGATTGTCCGGATCGGCGTGGTAGGCCGCTTCCAGCGCGCTGAGCGCCCCGGCATCATCGCCAGCCGCCTGCAGCCAGAGGCCCTGTTCAAAATGACGGTAGGCCGCCGGTTCGATGGCGATGGCGCGCGCCATCCACAAAGCCGCCTCGCGCGGCTGTTCGGCGGCGATCGAGCGGGCCCGCTCTTCGTATAGAAGCGCCAGCTCGCTGCCCGAATAGACGCTTTCATCCAGCGCAGCGAGGCGGGCGCGCGCTGCGCCTGTCTCTCCGGCAAGGCGCATGGCCCGCGCCGCGCGCAAGGCATCGCTGGCCGAGCGCGAGAGGTTTGCCGCCTCGCTCCAGGCC
>NZ_JBQLZR010000048.1:0-2205 GCF_052168375.1 Glycocaulis sp. | reverse complement strand
GGCGCAATGCGCGTCTCCAGCGCGATGCCGCGCTCCACGCCGCCGACCGCCTGATGGGTCAGCGTGCACAATTCCTCGAAGAAGGGTTTCAGATTGATGCGGGCAAAATCGCCTGCCTCGTAGAGGCTGCGATGGACGAGCGCGAGCGCATTGATGCGGGTCTGGGCATCGCTGAGCACCTTGGCGGCTCTGGCGTCGTTAACCGAGCGCATCTGCAGATTGATAAGGCTGGTAATGATTTGCAGGTTGTTTTTTACGCGGTGATGCACTTCGCGCAGCAGCATTTCCTGATAGGCGAGGCTCTGGTTGAGCGCTTCATCCCGTTCGGCAATGGAGCTGGCCATGACGGAAAACCCGGCTGCCAGCTCACGCAATTCGCCCGGAGCGCGCGCTGCGCGCGAAGGCCGCACCGAGTAGCGTCCGCGCCCGTAAGCAGCCGCCACGCGTTGCAGATAGCGCAGCCAGCGCAGGATCATCACATCGGTGGCGATCCAGATCACGCTGCCCGCCAGCAGCAGCATGAGGACTGGCAGGATGATGATGCCAGCCACGTCCAGAAGCGCGAAATCGACAAAGCCGGGGGAGGGTTCGGACAGCAGGGCGTAAAGCTCGGTCCCGACCAGCGGCACCAGCACGAACTGGCGGGCATCGCCGTCAGGGCCGCTGCCGCCAAAATGGACGCTGCCGGAGCGGGCTGCCTCTTCCAGTACGACTTCCTCCACCCGGGCCACACCGATTTCGCGGCTTTCGGTCAACACCCGGCCGACACTGTCCACAAGGGCAGCGCGTGCGTCTCCTGCCTGTTCGCCGCCCAGTGTCTGCAGGGCCTGCAGGGAGACACCGGTGGCGAGGGCGCCTGCGAAATTGCCTTCCTCGTCGAACACCGGGCTGATGGCCCGGACGATAGCGGTCTCGGTGATGGGGTCGATCTCCAGCGCACCCACGCTGAAACCCTGGCTCTCACGCGCGGCTGCAAACCAGGCGGTGTCGTCGAACCGGACAGTTTCATCCATCGGCTCGGCAGAGCAGGCGACCACGCCAAACGCATTGACCCGGACGATGTTGGAATAGGCGCTCTGGCCTTCGAGGCCTTGAGCGAGCGTCCGGGCGCACAGCGAACCGCCAAGGCGCACGGGCGCCTGGCGCGCCAGCGCGCTCATCATGGTTCCGGCACCGAGAATGAGCTGGCGCTGGCTCTGCGCGGTCAATTGCGCGCGCGCGGCCAGCAATTCGCGTTGATTGTCGCGCGCAGCTTCAAACCGTGCCTGTGCATAGAGGGCGCTCAGGGCCAGCAGCGGAATGAGCGCGAGCACAATGACGGCCAGCATGCGCACGCGCAGGCCCGCGCTCCAGCGGGTCCGCGCAATGCCAGCCGGTGCGGCGGCGGCGTCAGCCGGTGAGCCGCTCTGCGCTTGCGGTGCGGATGTGGTCAACAATATCCTCCGCCGCATTGGCTGCACCGCCTGGCGAGGCCTGCAAGGCGACGCCCGTGCCCATGCGCTTTTCCAGTGCCGCACGGCCGCGGCTGACCCGGCTTTTCACCGTGCCGACTGCGCATCCGCATACTTCAGCTGCTTCCTCATAGCTCAATCCGCCCGCGCCGACGAGGACCAGCGCCTCGCGCTGCTCATCGGGAATATCCAGAAGCGCGCGGCGCACATCATCCAGCTGCAGGGCCCAGCTCTGCTGCTCGTTGGTAACGGCAGCGTTCTCCGGGATTTCCCCGCCCTGTTCCTGCTTGCGCCAGGCCCGGCGGCGTTCCGAGTAGAAATGATTGCGCAGGATGCGGAAAGTCCACGCGCGCATGGATGAACCGTCCTCGAAGCGCTCGCGTGCGGACCACGCCTTGATGAGCGTCTCCTGGACCAGATCGTCGGCTTCGGACGCATTGCCACACAGCGAGCGCGCAAAGGCGCGCAGGTGCGGAATGGCATCGGTGAGTTCCTGCTGGAAGACGGCCATGGCGGCGGCGTCATTATGCGCTGTCATGTATTGCCCTGCCCGCTGTCGCCGCCCTCGGCAGGGTTGTCGTTTTTCGTGCCAGCGCCCGACTTGCGCGCAAGTTCCGCCATCAGATCGCTCAGCGTATCGGGCACTGGCTCGCTCGTGACGGAGTCGTAATAGGCGCGAAGCTGGTCACCCAGAACCCGGCGGCGGGCGCTCTGGCCTGCTTCGGCCCGGGACGGAGTGGCGCCCGGCGGCTCT
>NZ_JBQLZR010000047.1:0-18246 GCF_052168375.1 Glycocaulis sp. | reverse complement strand
CCGGCGCTCATCCCGCCACTGGCTTTTGCGCGTGCTCCACGCCCGTCAGACCAGCTGAAACGCGATTTCCTGATGCCTCGCATGCGCCTATTGCGCGCGGGCAGGTTGCCGCCCTCAAACCCTTGTGCTAGGTGGGCGCCGGACTGAACGGGACCGTCCTTGCACTGTCAAGGCGGGCTCACAAAAAACCTCAATATCTCAAGTGCTTGGGCCTGATCTTTTTGACCGGACCCGTTTTGGCACTCACCACAGAGAAGAGAGCGGGCGAAAAACGGTGACCAGCGCCGGTAACGCAATTTCAAACGAAGCCGCGCAGCGCTATGCGCGCGCGCTGTTCGATCTGGCCCTTGAAACCAAGGCGCTGGCGAAGGCCGAGGCTGACATGGCGGCTCTTGGCGAGGCGTTTGCCGAGTCGGGCGAGCTTGTCCGTGCAGTTGCAAGCCCCGTCCACAAGGTGGACGAAAAGGTCAAGGCGCTGACTGCCCTTGCCAAATCCCTGAAACTGTCCCCGCTCGGCACCAAGTTCATCGGTGTCGTGGCGCGCAACGGCCGTGCCGGCGACCTGCCGGCAATGACGGCTGCCTTTGCAGCGCTCGCAGCCGAGCATCGCGGTGCTGTCACCGCAGACATTGCAAGCGCTGACGCGCTGACGGCCACTCAGCTCAAGGAGCTGACGGCTGCACTGAAAACCGCCCTCGGGCGGGAGGTTGAAGTCCGTGCCGAGGTTCGGCCGGAACTCATCGGCGGGCTCACTGTGAAGGTGGGTTCGCGCATGTTCGATTCTTCACTCCGGACCAAGCTGGACGGCGTGAAACAGGCGATGAAAGAGGCTTGAGAACCGCCATGGACATCCGGGCAGCAGAAATTTCTGCGATCCTCAAGGATCAGATCAAGAACTACGGTGCGGAAGCGGACGTGTCCGACGTCGGCCAGGTGCTTTCCGTCGGTGACGGTATTGCGCGGGTCTACGGTCTCGACGAGGTGCGCGCCGGTGAGCTCGTGGAGTTCCCGGGCGGGATCAAGGGCATGGCCCTGAACCTGGAAAGCGACAATGTCGGCTGCGTGATCTTCGGTGAAGACCGGGGCATCAAGGAAGGCGACACCGTCAAGCGTCTGGGCTCCATCGTTGACGCCCCCGTCGGCAAGGGCCTGCTGGGCCGCGTCGTCAACGCTCTGGGCGAGCCGATTGACGGCAAGGGTCCGATCAAAGACGTCGCAGAGCGCCGCCGCGTCGACGTGAAGGCGCCGGGCATCCTGCCGCGTAAATCTGTGCACGAGCCGATGGCGACGGGCATCAAGGCCATCGACGCCATGATCCCGGTTGGCCGTGGCCAGCGCGAGCTGATCATCGGTGACCGCCAGACCGGCAAGACCGCGATCGCGCTCGACACGATCCTGAACCAGAAGCAGATCAACGAAGGCGATGACGAGAGCAAGAAGCTCTACTGCGTCTACGTCGCCATCGGCCAGAAGCGCTCCACCGTCGCCCAGATCGTGAAAACGCTCGAGGAAAACGGCGCGATGGAATACTCCATCGTCGTTGCCGCGACCGCGTCCGATCCGGCCCCGATGCAGTTCCTAGCGCCGTTCACCGCCTGCGCCATGGGCGAGTACTTCCGCGATAACGGCATGCACGCCCTCATCGTGTATGATGACCTGTCCAAGCAGGCCGTCGCCTACCGGCAGATGTCGCTGCTGCTGCGCCGCCCGCCGGGCCGTGAAGCCTATCCGGGCGACGTGTTCTACCTGCACTCCCGCCTGCTGGAGCGTGCCGCCAAGCTCAATGAGAGCCATGGTTCGGGCTCGCTCACCGCGCTGCCGGTCATCGAGACGCAGGCCAACGACGTGTCGGCCTACATCCCGACCAACGTGATCTCGATCACGGACGGCCAGATCTTCCTCGAAACCAACCTGTTCAACGCCGGTATCCGTCCGGCGGTGAACGTCGGTCTGTCGGTCAGCCGCGTCGGTTCCGCCGCGCAGACCAAGGCCATGAAGCAGGTCGCTGGCAAGATGAAGGGCGAGCTCGCGCAGTATCGCGAGATGGCCGCCTTCGCGCAGTTCGGTTCCGACCTCGACGCAGCGACCCAGCGCCTGCTGGCCCGCGGCGAGCGCCTGACCGAGCTTCTCAAGCAGCCGCAATTCTCGCCGCTCTCCATGCAGGAGCAGGTGTGCGTGATCTTCGCCGGTACGCGCGGCTATCTTGACAAGATTGCCACGCGCGACATTGGCCGCTTTGAAGCCGAGTTCCTGCAGCACCTGCACGCTGACAAGGCCAAGCTTCTCGAAGCGGTCCGTTCCGAGCAGAAACTCTCCGACGCGTCCGAGGCCGAGCTGGTCAAGACGCTCGAGGCGTTCCTTGCCCGGTTCGCGGCCTAGCCACTGAAGCCTCTAACCTTCACACGAGGGAGCATCGAAACCACCCATCATGACAGGTAACTTCAAGGACTGGCTGTCGAAGTTGAAGCCGCATGAGCGCAACGCGCTGACCGTGCTGGCCATCTTCCTCCTCGCGGCGCTGATATTCGCGTTCGGAACGCAGATCGGCGGCGCAGTCTTCCAGGCCCTGAACTGACATGACGGATCGGGAGTAGCGATACGAGATGGCAAGCCTTAAGGACCTCAGGAACCGGATTTCTTCAGTGAAATCCACGCAGAAGATCACCAAGGCCATGCAGATGGTGGCCGCGGCGAAACTGCGTCGGGCCCAGGACAGCGCCCAGGCTGCGCGTCCCTATGCCCAGAAAATGGCGCAAGTCATGGCCAATCTCGCCAATGGCGTGGTGGCCGGGCCGGAAACGCCCCGCCTGCTGACCGGAACCGGCCAGTCCGACACGGTTCTGCTCCTCGTGCTCAGCGCTGATCGTGGCCTGTGTGGCGGTTTCAACACCAATATTGCCCGTCTGGCGCGCGAGCGTGTCGCCACGCTCGTCAGCGAAGGCAAGAACGTGAAGATCATGACGGTAGGCAAGAAAGGCTTTGACGCCCTGAAGCGCCTGCACCGGGAACGCATCATCACGTCCATCGAGCTGAAAGAGGCGCCGACCTTCGCCGCTCTCGCCGCGCGCGTCGGCGATGAGGTGCGCAAGCTCTTCGATGCAGGCGGGTTTGATGTCTGCGAGCTGGTCAGCTCCGAGTTTGTCTCGGTCATCAGCCAGAAGCCCAAGGCCCGCACGCTGATCCCGGCGCGTGAAGCCATTGATCCTGATGCGCCCGCCCCGGACCTTGGCGGAGCCATCTACGAATATGAACCCGATGAGGAAGCCATCCTCACCGCCCTGCTGCCGCGCTATGTCGATACGGTTGTGCTCTCCGCCCTGCTGGAGAACGCTGCTGGCGAGATGGGCGCGCGCATGGCTGCGATGGACAACGCCACGCGCAATGCCGGCGAGCTCATCAACAAGCTGAACCTGCAGTACAACCGCACCCGCCAGGCCAAGATCACCACCGAGCTCACGGAGATCATCTCCGGGGCCGAGGCGGTCTAGGGCCAGCGGATCCAGACATTAGAGAACGTCCCCGCAAGACGCTGGGGAACCGGTAAAAGAGGCTGAGACGATCATGAGCAATCTCAAGGGCCGTATCGCACAGGTGACGGGCGCCGTCGTCGACGTGAAGTTCGAAGGTGGCCTGCCGCCGATCCTGAACGCGCTGGAAACCATGAATGGTGACCAGAAGCTGGTTCTGGAAGTGGCCCAGCACCTTGGCGAGAACATGGTTCGCACCATCGCCATGGACGCCACCGAAGGCCTGCAGCGCGGCGGTGAAGTGACCGATCTGGGCTCGCCCATCACGGTTCCGGTCGGTCCGGGCACGCTGGGCCGCATCCTGAACGTCACGGGCGAGCCGATCGACGAGGCTGGCGATGTCGTGTTTGAAAAGCGCGCGCCGATCCACCGCTCCGCCCCGGAATTCGACGAGCAGTCGACCGAAGCCGAAATCCTGCCCACAGGCATCAAGGTCATCGACCTGCTCTGCCCGTACGCCAAAGGCGGCAAGATCGGCCTCTTCGGCGGCGCCGGCGTCGGCAAGACCGTGCTCATCCAGGAACTGATCAACAACATCGCCAAGCTGTTCGGCGGCTACTCCGTGTTTGCCGGTGTCGGCGAGCGCACCCGTGAAGGTAACGACCTTTACTGGGAGATGATCGAGTCCGGCGTGAACAAGGACCCGAAGGAAAACAACGGCTCGACCGAAGGCTCGCGCTGCGCCCTGGTGTTCGGCCAGATGAACGAACCGCCCGGCGCGCGTGCCCGTGTGGCGCTGTCCGGCCTCGCCCAGGCGGAATACTTCCGCGACGAGGAAGGCAAGGACGTTCTGTTCTTCGTCGACAATATCTTCCGCTTCACGCAAGCGGGCGCCGAAGTGTCGGCGCTTCTGGGCCGCATTCCGTCGGCGGTGGGCTACCAGCCGACCCTGTCGACCGACATGGGCGCCCTTCAGGAGCGCATCACCTCGACGAAGAAGGGCTCGATCACGTCGGTGCAGGCCGTTTACGTGCCCGCCGACGACCTGACCGACCCGGCACCGGCCACGACCTTCTCCCACCTTGATGCGACGACGGTTCTCAACCGCGCCATCTCGGAAAAGGGCATCTACCCGGCCGTGGACCCGCTCGACTCCACCTCGCGCATCCTTGAGCCGCGCATCGTGGGTGAAGAGCACTACCAGACCGCCCGCCGCGTGCAGGAAATCCTGCAACGCTACAAGGCGCTCCAGGACATCATCGCGATCCTGGGCATGGACGAGCTGTCCGAAGACGACAAGCTCACCGTCGCCCGCGCCCGCAAGATCGAACGCTTCCTGAGCCAGCCCTTCGACGTGGCCGAAGT
This sequence comes from Glycocaulis sp., assembly GCF_052168375.1. Lineage (NCBI taxonomy): Bacteria > Pseudomonadati > Pseudomonadota > Alphaproteobacteria > Maricaulales > Maricaulaceae > Glycocaulis > Glycocaulis sp. The sequence continues at coordinate 13,414 of NZ_JBQLZR010000047.1, read as the reverse complement.
CTTCACCGGCAGCCCGGGCATCCAGGTGCCGGTCGAGGAAACCGTGAAAGGCTTCAAGGCGATCTGCGATGGCGAGTACGACCATCTGCCGGAGCCGGCCTTCTACATGGTGGGCACGATCGAGGACGCCGTGAAAAAGGCCCAGAAGCTGGCCGCCGAGGCCGCCTAAGGCAAGCTGAGCATTTGCGGGCCTTGCGCCACTGCTCCCGGCCGCGTTCGGCGCGGCGGTTCAGGCGGCAGGCACAAGGCCCGGCAATGACCGAGGAAAACGATGGCTGACAAGCTGCAATTCGATCTGGTTTCGCCTGAGGCCCGTGTGTTCTCCGGTCCGGTCGACATGGTCGTCGTGCCGGGCACCGAAGGCGATTTCGGCGTGCTGCCCGCTCATGCGCCCTTCATGGCCACGATCCGCACCGGCGCAATCGAGGTGCATAATGACGGTTCGGTCCGCCGGATCTTCATCCATGGCGGGTTTGCCGAGGTTACTCCGCAAGGCCTGACCATCCTCGCCGAAGAAACGGCCGATCTGGCGACGCTCGACGCAGCTGATCTGCGTAACCGGCTGGAAGAGGCGAAGCTGCAGGCCAAGGATGCCGCTGATGAGGGCGCTCGCGAGCGTGCCGAAGCCGAGATCGCCAAGATCGAGGCCATGCAGGCTGCCATGAGCGTCTCTGCCCACTAGGCTGGCAATTCAGGCCGGAAAGATTTGAAAAGGCTCCTGCGAATATCGCGGGAGCTTTTTTGTATGCTGTCAGGGGTTTGCAAAGGGCGCGAAGGCTTTCGCCACTTCCTCGTAAACCGGCCTCTTCCATGGGATGATCAGTCCTGGCACCTCATTCAGGGGCGCCCACCGGAAGGTCTCGAATTCCTGTGGTGGCACGGCCTTCAGGTCGAAATCGGCGTCCGAGCCCAAAAAGCGCATGGCAAACCAGCGCTGGCGCTGGCCTTTCCAGTTCTTCTTGCGGCGTGCCAGAATGTCGGGCGGAAAATCGTAAGCGAGCCAGTGATCAATGCTCGCGAGCACCTGCACCTGATCGGCCCGGATGCCCGTTTCCTCGTAGAGCTCGCGCAAGGCTGCTTCCTGAGGGTCCTCGCCGGCATCCATGCCGCCTTGTGGCCATTGCCAGACCCAGGGACCGGTTTCCTGAAAGCGTTTGCCGATCCAGGTCAGCCCCTCCCGGTTGAAGAGGACGATGCCGGCATTGGGCCGGTAGGCCGCAAGCTCGGCCTGTGTCGTGGGTTGTTCGATCATGAGTCAGGGTCAGCCCGGCCGGATCGCAGCGCCGCAACGTGCGAGGCAGGCGCTAGCTGGTAGCCGCGCCGCTCCAGCCCTTCGGCCCAGTCCTGCAGGGCACCGACAGTGACCGGATAGGCAAAGCCCGAACCCAGCGCATGGCCGTTCTGGATGGCGAGCGCCTCGAGCTCCAGAAGCCGGTCATCAATGGCCCGCTCGCTGGGGTCGGCGTCCAGTACGCGGTCTGCCACAGCCACCGAAGCGCCGGCGCTCGCTGCAGCGGACTGGGCTGCGCCCGGCCGGCCAGCGCCGTCATGGAAGATGGCAAGGCCGCGCAATTCCAGCTCGCCATAGACACGCGACAGCGCGGCCTGCGACCCGCTGAAGCGGGCACCGAGATAGTTGGTTACCCCGAAATACCCTGACGCACGCGACAGCAGCCAGTGAAGGCGGCGCTCGTTCTCTGCCGGGCTGGCATCGCTGAGCAGGGTGTGGGGGCCGGGATCGTTATTGGGATAGTCGAACGGCTCCATGGGCAGTTCGATCATCACCTCGTGACCGGCAGCGCGGGCGCGGTTGATCCAGCTTTGCAGATCGCGTGCATAGGGCACGAAAGAAAGGGTCACTTCGGGCGGCAAGGTGTCGATGGCTGACTGGGTGAGGGATTCGCTTACCCCCAGTCCGCCGACAATGATGGAAATAGGCGCCAGATCCGGTGAAGGCTGGAAGGCGCGGGCATAGGCGCTGGACGGGCGCCGTCCATCATCGGCAATGACGGGCAGGGGGCCGCCCGGTCCGTCTTCGTAAAGTCCCGGATAAGGCACGTTGGCAGCGCGCTGCGCGGCGAGGGCCCGTGCGGCGTTGCTGCCTGGCGGCGGCTGAACTTCGCCGCCGAGCGCGTCTTCAGTTTCGCTCACTCCTGGCAAGGAGACGGTCTCGTCGTCTTCACCTTCCGCGAAGATTACAGGGGTGGCATCGACGGCTTCGGCTACCTCGATTACTTGTTCTTCGCCTTCAGGCAGGACGAGTGCCATGCGTGCGGCAATATCCGGCTCGCGCTGGGGCGCCAGAAAGATGATCGCTGCCGCCGCCGCGCCCATCACCACGAACAGGCAAAGGGCCGCGATCAGCGGATTGCGCAAGGGCGGGGTGTCATGGGTCTGGCGGGCGGGCATGTCAGTCCGGTGAAGCCTGAACGGGTTGAAGCGTGCGCGCAGAGGCAGAAAGCCCCACGCGCACGCGTACACGCCAGCACCATCGGGTGAACCGGGGTAAGGAAAGGTTAATCGCCTGTCAGTCCTTGCCGGATAGCCGGCACCTTGCCGCCCGTTACTGGCGGACAGGGATGTCTGCGCGGGCTTCCTGCCGGGTCATCATGCTGTTGAGTTGCTCGATGGCACGATGAAGCTGGTAGTCCTCATCCTCGGGCCAGTCCTCCGGCGGCAGCTCGACATCTGCCGCTTCCTGGCGTTCGGCGCCGGTCTCGTTGGTCAGGGCATTGCGCAGGCTGGCCTCGCTGAAACGCCCCACCTCGCCCTCGCGCGGACGGCGGAAGGCAACCGCAATGTCCGGTTCCAGACCGGTTGCCTGGATCGAGGTTCCGGAGGGCGTGTAATAGCGCGCGGTCGTCAGGCGCAATGCGCCGTCACGTCCGCCACGCAAGGGGATGACGGTCTGCATGGAGCCCTTGCCGAAGCTGTTCGTGCCCATCAGCACCGCGCGTTCACGGTCGCGCAGTGCACCGGCGACGATTTCGGAGGCGCTCGCAGAACCGGCATTGATCAGCACCACGATAGGCGCGCCGTCCAGCACGTCGCCGGGGCGGGCATTGAAGCGGTAGGTGTTGCGCGGATCGCGTCCGCGCGTCGACACCACCTCGCCGCCGCTCAGGAACAGGTCGGACACCGAGACCGACTGGTCCAGCAACCCGCCCGGATTGGAACGCAGATCGAGGATCAGGCCCGGAAGCGGCCCGCCATTGGCTTCGCGCAGATCATCAAGCGCGCGCATCGTTGCCTCGGTCGTGTGCTCGTTGAAGGTCGTGATGCGCAAATAGGGGATGTTGTCCTCTTCCATGCGGTGGATCACCGAGCGCACCTCGATGATGGCACGCACGATGGTCACATCAAAAGGTTCGACCCCGTCGCGGGCGATTGTGATGGTCACAGGCTCGCCGGCCGGACCGCGCATGCGCTCGACGGCCACGTCAATGCCGGCGCCGATCATGGACTCGCCTTCAACAGCGATGATCCGGTCCTCCGGCTCGATGCCGGCGCGGTCTGCGGGTGTTTCGGCAATCGGGGAGACGACCGTGACGAAGTCGTCGCGCTGCGTCACCTCGATACCCAGCCCGCCATACTCGCCCCGCGTAGAGACTTGCATGTCGCTGAAGGCTTCGGGATTGAGGTAGGCCGAGTGCGGGTCCAGCGAGCCCAGCATGCCATTGATGGCCGCCTCAATCAGTTCGGCCTGATCGGGATCGCTGACGTAATCGGACTCGATGCGGCTCAATATGTCGCCAAACAGTTCCAGCTGCCGAAAGGTCGCATCGCGCTCACGCTCGTCACCTTGCGAGGAGACGGCCAGCGCGGCAGCACCAATCCCGAAGGCGATGGCCGAGGCGATGATATGCAAGCGCATGTCGATGTCCTGTCTGTCAGCGTCCGCGGAATTCCGGCCTCAGCCAGTTTTCCGGATTTTCCACATTTCCTGTACCACGTCGCACCTCATAATATAGGTGCGGCACGGGAATTTCACGCTCCGGCATGAGTCCCACCGGTTCTCCCGCCAGCACACTCTGGCCTTCCTCAGCATAAAGCAGGCCAATTCCGCCAAGGATGAGCGTGTAGCCATCCGCCGTGTTGATCATGATGACCGCGTCAAAGCTCTGGAATGGTCCGGCAAAAACCACCATGCCGTCAAATGGCGCTGTCACCTGGCCGCCGCTGCGTGCTTCCAGCCACAAGCCTTCCCGTCTTATCCCGTCCGGTCCCGGCTCTCCGGCACGGCTGGAAAGGCGTCCTTCCACGGGCGGGCGCAGCCGCCCGCGCATGTCACCAAATCCGGGCGTAGCCGAGGCCGCTTCAACCGGAAGGGCAGACAGCAAGGTCTCGCCATCCAGCAAGGCTGTGTTGGCCATCATTTCGGCTCTCAGGGCGCGGCGCGGGGAAAGGCGCGGCATGATCTCGGCAAGCTGGGTGATCTCTTCCCAGAGCTGGCGCAGGGATTGTGCCTCGGCGGCCATTCGGCTCGCCTGCCGGGCCAGATTGTCGGCTTCCTCGCGCAAGGCACGCTCAGCCGTCCGGCGTTCCGCGATCAGCCGCTCGACCTCGGCGCGTACACCGGCAAGCGCGCTCTGCGCTGCGTCCACCGTCTCGCGCTGACCGGCAAGCTCCTCACGCAGGGCGGTGAGGGCTTCGATGTCCGCGCGCAAGGCAGAGGCCCGCCTTTCAAGTTCGGGCGCGATGGCCGAGAGCAGACCCGCCGCCCGCGCCGCCTCGCTGGCATCATCGGGGGTCACCGCAAGCGCAGGCGGCGCATTCAGCTCCAGCCTCTGCAAGGCGGCCAGAACCTCGGCAAGGCTTGCCCTTTCTGCGGCGAGGCGTTCGCGCAGCGCGGCTTCCTCGCTTTCGAGCGTCTCTAAGCGCGCCTCAGCCTCTCCGGCTTCCAGTTCGCGCGCCTGAACGCGTGCGCCCGCCTCGACCAGGCGGGCCTGAAGCTCGGCAATCTCGCGTTGAAGGGCGTCGGCTTCTGCCTCGCGAGCTTCGCTGATCTCCCTGGTCTCGCGCGCGGTTTCCTCCATCGCCTCGATCTCTTCCCGGTCGGGCGGGGTTTGCACCAGTGCAAGAGCGAGGAAGAGCGGGATCATCAGGGCCGTGTCAGTCGCGGTGATAGGGCGCGCCGCCAAGAAGGGCAGCGGCGCGGTAGAGCTGTTCCGCCAGCATGACCCGCACCAGCTTGTGCGGCCAGACCATCTTTCCAAACGAGAGGAGGCGCACACCGGCAGGCAGCTCGCCATGGTCGAATCCGTCCGCGCCGCCAATCAGGAAGCACATGTCGCGCTGGCCGGAATCCCGCTCCCGGCCCAGCATTTCGGAGAATTCTCGCGAATCCATGGCCTTGCCGCGCTCATCCAGAGCGATCACGGGCGCAGAGCCAAGGCCGTCCACCAGGGCGCGTGTCTCTGCGGTGGCGTTTGAAAGCGTCCGGGTATCAAATTCGCGCTCGGTAAACGGACCAAGGCCGGTTGCCCGGCCATGATGATTGGCGCGCTCCAGATAGGTGTCGATGAGGGTGCGCTCCGGTCCCGGCTTGATCCGGGAAATGGCGCGGACTTCGATGCGCAAGCGCCGTCAGGCCGCCGTTTCCGGCGCCCCGCCCCACATCTTCTCAAGATCGTAGAAGCTGCGCACTTCCGGACGGAACAGGTGGACAATCACATCGCCGGCATCGATCAGCACCCAGTCGGCGGCCTGGAGGCCTTCCACCTTGGGGGTGACATTGCCGTGCTCCTTGAGAGCCTGCAGGAGATGGTCCGCCAGTGCGCCCACATGCCGGTTGGAGCGGCCGCTGGCGATGACGACGAAATCGGTGACAGGCGACTTGCCGGTCAGGTCAATGGAGACGATGTCCTCGGCCTTGTCGTCGTCGAGGGTTTTGACGATGAGGGCTTCAAGGGTATCACTTTGCTCGCGGCCACCTGTGACGGTTACCGGAGCGGGCGCAGTATCATTGCGTTGGCGTTCGACGGGCAGTGCCGGAGCTCCTGTGGAAATGTAGGGTACGTACCGGACAACACTAGCACGCTTTGGCCGCCGGTTCGAGCCAGTGCATGGAAAAGGCTTCACCATCCGACACCCAGGACTTGCGCCGCTCAAGACCCGCCTTGGCGGCAAGGTCGGCGAAGGTGTCGACCGTGAATTTGTGCGAGTTTTCCATGTGGATGGTCTCGTTCTGCCGGATCATGAAGCGCTGGCCTGCCACCTCGAAGGCCATGTCATGCAGCGCCACCAGATACATTTCCACCCGTGACCGGTAGGGGTTCCAGAAGGCGCGATACTCAAGCGCATCAGGGTCCAGCGTGCCGTCCAGCTCGCGATTGATGCGCGCGACCAGATTCAGATTGAAGGCGGCCGTCACGCCCGCCGCGTCATCATAGGCCGCTTCCAGTGTCGAAGCGGCCTTTCGCATGTCGGTGCCGATCAGCAGTGCATCGCCGGCCCTGAGCCAGCCGCGCAAGGTCTTCAGAAGGCCGAGCGCGTCGATCAGTTCGAAATTGCCAATGGTAGAGCCGGGGAAGAACACGATGCGCCGTCCGGCGCGCGTCGCATCCGATAGCGGCAGGGCATCAATATCGAGGCTCTGGGTGAAGTCATGGCAAAGGGCGCCAACTTCGAGCCCGGGATAGTCCGCCGCCAGCGCCTCGCAAGCACTGCGCACATGATCGCCGGAAATATCCATGCCGACATAGCCTGACGGGGCATCGAGCGCATCAAGCAGCGTGCGGATCTTCACGCTCGACCCGGCGCCCGGCTCCAGCACGAGCGCGCCCTTGCCGGCGAGCGCGCGCAAGTCGCCGCCAACGGATTTGAGAAGCTCCAGCTCGGTCCCCGTCACATAGTATTCGGGCTGCTCGGTGATGGCATCGAACAGGCGTGAGCCTTCCTCGTCATAATAGTATTTCGGCGGCAGGGCCTTTTGCGGCTTGGAAAGCCCGGCGAGTATGTCCGCGCGGAAATCGGCCGCGGGCGGATGCATGTCCTCAAAAAAGGACAGGCCGGCAGGGCTGCCGGCATTCGGGCTGATCTGGGTCATGTCTCTGACAGGCGGCTGCTTCGAGGGGGAACGCTACAGACCCCGGCGGAGATCCGAAGACGCCTCAGCATGTAGGGGTGCGGTGATATATGTCCACCCCGGCGCGCCACGCCGGACGAGCGTCCGGGCCTGCGAGGCGGCAACCCGGTAAGGCGCAAGCGTCCGGGCCGCGCGCCCAAGGCGCCATTTCAGGGGCATGCCGCCGCGGGCGATGACGCAGATCGGCACGCGCGCCGCGATCTCGCGCCACTCGCCCCAGCGGTGGAAGCTGCCAAGGCTGTCCGCGCCCATGATCCAGACAAAGCGCACGCCCGGGAAACGGTCTGTCAGATAGCGGATGATGTCGATTGTATAGCGGGTGCCGAGCCGGTCCTCGATCGTGCTCACGACATGACCGGGTTCAGGGATCAGGGCGGAAATGGCCTCCACCCGCGCTTGCAGTTCGCCAGGGACATGGGTTTTGAGCGGATTGTGGGGTGCTACCAGCCACCAGACGGCATCCAGCCCCAGCCGCTTTTGAGCGGTCAGTGCGACATGGCGATGGCCGGCATGGGGCGGATCGAAGCTGCCGCCATAGAGCCCGACGACCATGCCGGGCTGCAACAGCCCGTTCTTGGCGGCGGCGAAGGGGCGCGGAGACGGGCAGGCGGGCGCGGTCATGGCGTCCAGCCGGTATCCTCTTCGCCGCGCGCCAGACGCTCGGCCTCTGCCTTGTCGGCGGCGCGCCGCCCCTCGATCTCGCCTTCGATGCGGTAGAGAAGCCCGCGCATGTTCTCGCCCGTCACGGCGGAGACAACCGAAATGTCCTCGTGGCCTTCCTCTGCGAAGGCGGCCTTGAGCTCTTCAAGGCGCTCTGCGCTGACTGTCTCCATCTTGGAGAGCACCAGAAGCTCCGGCTTGTCGATCAGGCCCGCGCCATAGGCCTCCAGCTCGCCGCGCACGATTGCATAGGCGCCAAGCGGGTCTTCCCCGCCCGCATCGACCAGATGGACCAGCGTTGCGCAGCGCTCGATATGGCCAAGGAAGCGGTCGCCAATGCCTGCCCCCTCATGCGCCCCTTCAATGAGGCCGGGAATGTCGGCGAGCACGAAGCGCTTGCCCTCGCCTGTATCGACCACACCCAGATTGGGGTGCAGCGTGGTGAAGGGATAGGCCGCAATCTTCGGGTTCGCCCGGCTGCATGCGGAGAGAAAGGTGGACTTGCCCGCATTCGGCAAACCGATCAGGCCGGCATCAGCGATGAGTTTCAGGCGCAGCCACAGCCAGCGCTCTTCTCCATCCTCGCCGGTCTGGGCGTGGCGGGGCGCCTGCTGGCGTGAGGTCTTGAAATGGGCATTGCCCTTGCCGCCCCGTCCGCCGCGCGCCAGCAGCACGCGCATGCCCGCCTCGGTCATGTCGGCCAGCACTTCCTCGTTGTTCTCGTCGAGGATCTGAGTGCCGACCGGCACTTTCAGGATGACGTCCTCGCCCGCCGGTCCGGTGCGGTTCTCGCCTGCGCCATTAATGCCGCGCTGCGCCTTGAAGTGTTGCTGGTAGCGATAGTCGATCAGCGTGTTGAGCCCGTCGACCGCCTCGGCCCAGACATCGCCGCCCTTGCCGCCATCGCCGCCATCCGGCCCGCCGAACTCGACATATTTCTCGCGCCGGAACGAGACACAGCCCGGCCCGCCATGGCCCGATGCGATGTAGACTTTGACCTGGTCGAGAAACTTCATGAACGCTGCCGCCTGAATACCGGCCCGTCTGGCCGGAGGTATGGGAATTTCGGATGCGTCTATAGACGCTTCCGCCGCTGATTACAGCCTGCTTGGCCATGTCCCCACACGCAAGGCAGGCTGTCTGGACCTGTTTCGCGCTTGCCGCCTGCCTGCCGGGGCGCTTCTCTGACTGTCCGGCGCCCTGCCGGGGCACTAATTCCGCCCCGCCGGGACATGAAAGGGCGTGAAATCATCGCAAGGAAGGGTCCAGCATGGATGAACGCGCACCCCGCAAACGGCCTGCGAAGAAGACCGGAACGATCGAGTTTCGTGTCGCCACCGAAGACAAGACTGCCTTTCTGGACGCCTGCGAACAGGAAGGACGGCCCGCCAGCGGAGTGCTTCGTGAAGCCATGGCGCATTTTGTCCGCAACCGGCGGATCGCGCCCAGCCGATGGAGCCGTCTAATGCCCAATTCAGCCCTAGCCGCGAGCCTGGCGCTCGTCTTTGCCGTCCAGTCCGCCGACCGCCTGCCCGGCGCGGATCGTCCCTACGCCATTGCCGAGTTCGATTATTACGACCTCAATTCTGATGGCCGCCTGACCTTGCACGAGTATTTGCGGGCCTTGAATTCGGTCCGTGCGATTGCCGATGGAGAAGACGTCCCCAATCGTGCCGGCCGCATGGGATCGGTATTCGGCCTTTTCGTCGGCCATAATGGGGGTCCGGCTGACGTGATGTTCAGACATCCGGAGCTTATCAGCGAGGAATGCTGGCGGGCAGTAGAAGACAGGCATCTCATTGCGAACACCCAGCGTTTCAATCTGTGGGATGCGGACAATGATAGCGTTGTCACGCCCGGAGAGTTTGGCGCAGTAATGTTACGCATGACGCGGGGCGCTTTCGATGCCGCATTCGACAGCAATGGAGATGGCGTTATCACGCAGGAAGATCTCGATCTGTCTGCCCAAAGCCTTGCCAATTTTCGCGAAGGCGAACCCGAACGCGAGCAACAGGCGCTGGACCCGTCTACCTTCAATGAAGACACGCCAGACCATGTGCGCATCTGTGCGCCGGAGTTTGTAACCGTCGCCCGCGCTAATCCCCGCCCGGATTCCCAGAACGTATGGGCCAACAGGACGCGGCATGACGAACAGATGTTCGAACACCTCGACCTCGACGGAGACGGTGTGATCACCTTCACCGAATACGCGACCGTGATGGAGCGTAACTGGACCCGGCGCTGACCCGCCTCACCCCTGCCGGCGCAGCATGCGCGGGCAGGGGGCGCTGGCCAGCCGACCGGAGGAAAACGCGCGCGGCACTTCGCCGGTATAGGCAAAGCCCATCTTTTCCAGAACGCGGCCCGAGGCGGGATTGTCGGCATAGTGACCGGCCACGATGGGCGCGATGCCGTCCGCATCAGCGGCATCGAGCAGCAGTTTCGCCGCCTCGGTCGCATAGCCCTGGCCCCAATAGGGCTCTCCCAGCCAGTAGCCGAACTCCACCGCGCCATCCTTTCGCGGATGCAGGCCGATCATGCCCATGCCCGCCCCGTCAGCCTTGCGGATGATGGCGCGTACGCGATCACCGCGATTGGCCTCGGCGGCCTGGCAGGTAAGCACGTAAAGCTCCGCGCCCAGAGGCGGGTTCGGATAGGGAATGCGCCCGGTCATGTCGGTGACCTTGCGGTTGGTGGTGCCGTGCGAGATCCAGCCCGAATCCTCCAGCTTGAGGAGGCGCAGCATCACCCGCTCGCCATTCAGGGGCCGGGTCCAGTCGATCACAGTATCAGAGCCGTGCATGGCGGTCTCCGGCCCGTTGCCGCCAAAGGGTGCGGCCAGAACGGGAAAGGGGAGCGGGGTGATCCCCGCTCCCCTTTGAAGAGCCTTGCAGCGTGTCGCTGCGCGGGATCACCGTTTCTTCGAGAGAAGGGCGATCCCGGACTGGTCTGTCTGAGAATGCCCTATTCGGCAGCTTCGCTGAGCGGGGCGACCGACACATACATGCGGTCGTCCTTCTTGCGTCGGAACTCCACCTTGCCTTCGGTCAGGGCGAACAGGGTGTGATCCTTGCCCATGCCGACATTGGCGCCCGGATAGTATTTCGTGCCGCGCTGACGAATGATGATATTGCCCGGGATGACGGCCTGACCGCCAGCCTTCTTGACGCCAAGGCGCCGGCCCTCACTGTCGCGTCCGTTGCGGGATGAACCGCCTGCCTTTTTGTGAGCCATTGTGTGCTCTCCTCAAATCCTGTTCGTGTCGAAGGGCGGTACGGGACTAGCCCTTCGCCAGTTCCTTGGCCTGCTTCACCCAGTCACCGCTTTCGGCCTTGGCCTTGATGCCCGGGATGTCGGCGTCCAGCGCTTCAAGGTCAGCTGCCTTCCAGGCGGCGACTTGCGCAAAGCTGGTGATGCCGGCTTCGTTGAGCTTCTTGGCGTAGGCGGGGCCGACGCCGTTCAGCTGGGTCAGGTCGTCGCCCTTGGCAGCTTTCGCTTTCGGAGCAGCCTTGGCAGCGGGCTTTTCAGCCTTTGCAGGCGCTTCCTCGGCCTTGGCAGCCGGCTTGGCTTTCGCCTTCGCAGCCGTTTTCGGCTTGGCGCCCGGCATCACGATCTCGGAGATCGAGACGAAGGCTTCCCACTGGCGGTGGCCCTTGGTGCGGCGGTAATTCTGGCGGCGGCGCTTCTTGAAGATGATGACCTTCTCGCCCTTGCGCAGTTCGACCAGCTCGCCGATCACTTGCGCACCGTCGATGAAGGGGCTGCCCACGGTCACACCGCTTTCGCCGCCCAGCATCATGACTTCGCCGAAGACGATCTGGTCGCCGGCTTCGCCTTCGATTTTTTCCACGACGAGACGGTCGCCTTCGGCAACCTTGTACTGCTTCCCGCCGGTCTTGATTACCGCGTACATGTGTCTGTTACCTTTCGATCCGGCCAGATCTCCCGGACCATCCGGAAGCCTTGCCCTTTTTCTTCGCCAGCTTCTTTGCAAGATGGCGTTGTCACAACAAATGCCCGCGCTCACGGACGTGAGGCGGACATCAGAGCGGCGGACTTATACGCATGGGCGCGAGCGAGTCAATCTGGCACGCGCCCATGGGCCGCAAATACAGGCTTGTATCAGGACTGCCGCCTAGTTCCGGCCGGTTCCGCCCGACGTCGTGTATTCGGACGGCGAGTTGACCACGCTGCTGCCACGGGCGGCATCTTCGGTAATGATCTGCGCGTCCTGTTCGCGCTGTTCCCAGCGGCTTTCAGGAAGGCAGATGCGCTGTGTCTGGCGCGAGCCGGTGACCCGGATGCGCTCGCAGCGAACGGCGACGCCGTCTTCGGTTACGCCGCTGACGATGCCTGCCTCTGCCAGTTCGGCGCGGCTGGTATTGTCCGCATCCGCGGTGGCACAGGCCGCGAGGCCGAGAAACAGACAGGCAAAGCCAGCCTGCACGATGTTTTTGGTGATCATTGGTATTCCCCCTAGGATTGATGGCTTGAAGCTTGATCCGGGGGCGCCCGCTTGTCGAGGTGGTCGCTGCAAATGATTCTCATGCGCCGCGTGTGGCGGGCTTTTGGGGGCCCGTGCTCGAGGTGTGAAAAACAGGCGTAATCGCCGCTTGCGGGCCGTGTGGCTTGCGGTTAGGTTCCGCGCCGTTGCGGAGAGGTGCCGGAGTGGTCGATCGGGGCGGTCTCGAAAACCGTTGTGCCTTTGCGGGTACCGAGGGTTCGAATCCCTCCCTCTCCGCCATTTGACCCTTGCTGAATTCGCCGGCCCCGGCCAGCAAATATCAAACATGCCATTGCAAGAGTTCACTCCGCCTTCACCGAGGCGGACGGGTCCTCTTGTTTGCCACGAACCAGTTTGCGTTGGATCACCGGTAAGTCCAGTCCTGTGCAAGGCGGGCCTCGCAAGACCAGCCTCCGGCGCAGGCTATTCAGTTTCGTGTTGATTTATGGTCACAACCACCGATACTTCCGGCTTTACAAGGGGTTGGAAGGCATAAAATGGGTCAGGTCTGGAAAGGGGATGTCCGGCGCTCGACACAATGCACATCGTGCGGGACGGGCTATTATTATTTCGACCTGGTCGAGGTGCGCGAGGACGATCCGGTCCGGTTCGAAAGCGCAATGCGCCGGGCGATCGATTTCGGGACGGACCTCGTTCCTTGCCCAAGATGCGGGAAAGCCAGCGCCACCATGTGGGCCGACTGGCGAAAGAAGGTCGTGAAAAAGTTTGCAATCGGGATTGGCATGCTGATCGGCTTTGCGGTCGTCATGGCCATCGCGATGAATGGAGCGCCCTTTTTCTACATCCTCGCCATCATCCTGCCGCTGGCGGGGCTCGGCTATCTGATCTGGGGCGCGGTCATGCTGCTCAAGCCGGTCACCAACAAGCGGGCGGGCATTGTGCCTGGCGAGGAGGCGAGTGCGCCACCTAGTGTCCAGGCGCGTATCGCCGCGTTCGACAAGGGCGAATGAAGCGCTTTCCAATCAGCGGTTCCGCTTTCAGGGTCAGCGCTAGGCCGGCTCTGACAGGATAAGGTGCGGCGTGGCTTCGCCGGTGTCGCGCATATAGGCGCAATGAACGCTCTCGCGCACCGGCCCTCCGTCCGGGCGGGTCGCTATGTAATCGATGACGAAATAGGTCATGGCCGGCGTCTCGCCGGGTTC
>NZ_JBQLZR010000046.1:0-24304 GCF_052168375.1 Glycocaulis sp. | reverse complement strand
TCCAGTCGGTCTCGATAACGCCCGATAGCGGCGCGATACCGTCCTTGATGCCGTTTACCGGCCCCGTGACCCAGATATTCCAGCCCGGCGGTGTGCGCAGAAGGAAGCTCATCTCGAAGGTGAGGATGCCGGAGCCGAAATTCGTCATCGCGCTGCCCGGCTGGTGCATGGTGAGCGGATCGTCGAGCACGACCTCGACATCTTCCACCCGCACCCCGCCATTCCAGCGCGCGGTGAGGCCGGAGGGCGTGAACACCTCCCAGCCATGCTGGTTGGCGATAGCCAGCGGCAGGCAGCGATAGGCGAAGGATTCCGGCGTGTCGTCCATCCACTGGCGACGCGAGGACGCGGCACGGATAGTGGGCGCCTGGGCGGCGAGCGGGTGGCAGAGAAGCTTCATGCGGCTCACATTGGCGTGCGCCCGGCTTGATTTTCAAGCCTGTTAAGCGCATCTGGGGCCGATGAGCACGACCCTGGACCTTTCCGCCGCCAAACGGCCCGTTCAAACGCCTTCCCTCGCCGGGATGACGCGCAATCAGATCCGTGACGGTCTGGTGGCCACAGGGCTTGTGGAGGACAAGAAGGCCAAGATGCGCGCCACGCAGATCTGGCGCTGGGTCTATCAGTACGGCATTACCGATTTTGCCGCGATGACCGATATCTCCAAGGAGCTGCGCGAGCGCCTGCCCGAGCACTTTACCCTTGCCCGCCCGCGCCTGACCGAGCGTCAGGTAAGCGTGGACGGCACGCGCAAATACCTGATCGAGCTGTCGCCGGGCGTCGAGTGCGAGACCGTCTTCATTCCCGGTGTCGGGCGTTCGGGTGCGTTGTGCGTCTCCAGCCAGGTCGGCTGCACGCTCAACTGCACGTTCTGCCATACTGGCACGCAGGCGCTGGTGCGCAACCTCACCGCTGCCGAGATCGTCCAGCAGGTGATGATCGCCAAGGATGATCTCGCCGAGTGGCCAAGCCGCATGGAAGACCGGCAGATCACCAATATCGTCTTCATGGGCATGGGCGAGCCGCTCTACAATCTCGACCATGTCTCCGATGCGATTGACGTCATCTCCGATGGCGAGGGCATCGGTATTGGCCGGCGCCGCATCACGGTCTCCACCTCCGGCGTCGTGCCGAAAATCCCCGAGCTTGGCGCGCGCACCAACACCATGCTGGCGATCTCGCTGCACGCCACCAATGACGGCTTGCGCGACGAGCTGGTGCCGCTGAACAAGAAATACCCGATTGCCGAGCTGATGGACGCGATCCGCGCCTATCCGGAACTGTCGAACTCCAAGCGGGTGACGTTCGAATACGTGATGCTGAAGGGCGTGAACGACTCGCCCGGCGAAGCCAAGGCGCTGGTGCGCCTGTTGCAGGGCATCCCGTCGAAGATCAATCTGATCCCGTTCAATCCCTGGCCGGGCTCGCCCTATGAGTGCTCGGACTGGGCCACGATCGAGCGCTTTGCCGACATCGTGAACAAGGCCGGCTATGCCAGCCCGATCCGAACGCCGCGCGGCCGCGACATCCTCGCCGCGTGCGGCCAGCTGCGCTCTGAAAGCGTGAAGCAGCGCGCCAGCGAGAAGCGCCGCCTTGAAAGAGAGGCGCGGGCTTGAACCGGAAACCTTCCGGCAAGCCTGCCAGCCGCCCAAGACCCCGCCCGCTTTCCGCCCGTGAGGCGGCGCTGACGGCTTATCTCGCGCTCGACGCGGAGGGCACGGCACCTGACAGCGCGCTCAGTGCGCAGGCCGGTTTCAAGGCCATGGAGCCGCGAGACCGGGCGTTTGCGCGGGCGATCCTGTCAGCCGCGATCCGGCGGCGCGGCACTCTGGAGACTGTGTATAACACCTTCCTCGACAAGCCCTTGCGCCCGCGCGAGGTGTTTGGCCGGTCGGTCCTAACCCTTGCGAGCGCTGAACTGACTGTCCTGATGACGCCGCCCCATGCGGTCGTCGATGGCTGGGTGCGCATCACCGGCGCCTCGCCGGACGGGCGCAAGCTCAAAGGCCTCGTGAACGCCGTACTGCGCCGGGTGTCGGAGCGTGGCACGGAGGTGTTTCAGGGCGCTGATCCGCTCCTGGATCTTCCCGAATGGCTGCGCGAGCGCTGGAGCGCGATCTACGGCGAGGAGACCACCCGCGCGATGGCGCTCGCCCGCGCCGGGGCGCCGCCGCTGGACCTTAGCTGCAAGCCCGAATTTGACGCCCACGCCTTTGCCGAAGAGATCGGCGGCACGGTTCTTCCCACCGGCACGGTACGCAAGGACGGCATTGGCGATGTTACCGCCCTGCCCGGCTTTGAAAGCGGACACTGGTGGGCGCAGGACGCCGCTGCTGCCCTGCCGGTCCGCCTGCTGGCCCCGAAGCCGGACGAACACATTGCCGATATCTGCGCCGCACCCGGCGGCAAGACATTGCAACTGGCCGCAGCCGGAGCCCGCGTGACAGCTGTTGACCGGTCACAGGCGCGCCTGAAGCGCGTGAGCCAGAATCTCTCCCGTACGGGCCTGAAAGCCGGCATTGCCGCCGCCGATGCGACACGCTGGCAGCCTGAAGCCCCGCTGGACGCCGTTCTGCTGGACGCGCCTTGCAGCGCCACCGGCACGCTGCGCCGCCGCCCTGACGTGGCGTGGAACAAGAGCGAGGCCGACATCGCCGCGCTCGCCGAACTGCAATCGGCCTTGCTGGACAATGCCTATGCCATGCTGAAACCGGGCGGGCGGCTGATCTATTGCACATGCTCGCTGGAGCCCGAAGAGGGCGAGGCGCAGGTTGAGGCGTTCCTGAAACGCACGCCCGAAGCGCGCCGCCTGCCGGTGATCGCGGACGAATTGCCAGGGCTTGAAGATGCCATTGATCACAATGGCGATGTGCGCACGCGCCCCGACATGTGGAGCCCGGCAGGCGGGCTTGACGGCTTCTTCATCGCGCGCCTGGTGAAGCCTCGCTAACCCTTGCTGGTCCTGCCAGCTTGCCCTTGGCGGGGGGCGCTGATATGCCCGTTGGCATGGCGCGCACGGTCAAGATTTCACCTTCCATCCTCTCTGCGGACTTTGCCCAGCTGGGCGAGGAAGTCCGCGCCATTGACGAGGCCGGAGCGGACTGGATCCATGTCGACGTGATGGACGGGCATTTCGTGCCGAACCTCACGATCGGCCCCATGGTGGTGAAGGCTTTGCGGCGCTGGTCGGAAAAGCCTTTTGACGTGCACCTGATGATCTCGCCGGTCGATGCCTATATCGGCCAGTTTGCCGAGGCAGGCGCAGACATGATCACGGCGCACCCGGAGGCGGGCCCTCATTTCCACCGCACCATCCAGACCATCAAGTCGCACAAGGTGAAGGCGGGCGCCGCGCTCAATCCGGCAACTCCGGCAGAGGTGCTGGCTCCGGTGATCGAGGATCTCGATCTTGTGCTGGTGATGAGCGTCAATCCGGGCTTTGGCGGTCAGAGCTTCATCACAAGCCAGCTGAAGAAGATCGAGGCTCTGCGCGCGCTGATCGACAAGACCGGGTCGCCAGCCCTGATCGAGGTTGATGGCGGGGTAAACCCGCAGACCGCCCGCCAGTGCGTCGATGCGGGCGCGGACGCGCTTGTCGCCGGCTCGGCTGTCTTCAGCGGAGGGCCGGAGCGCTACCGGACCAATATTGAAGCCTTGCGCGGAGGCTGACACAGCGCCCATGGGCACTCTCGTCACCAGCCGGGAAATCGGGCAGGCCAGCGTCAACGCGATACGCCGCGAACTTTCAGACTTTGCCAATTTCCTGCCGCCCTACCGCCTGATGAGCCTGTCGGGCGGTGGCGGACGCCGCCAGATCATTCATCTGAACGATGCCGCCCCGCACGGCGACAAGGCGCGCGGCGCAGCATTGCTGGCCGGGCGCTTCACGCTCGGCGGCGAGACGCTTGGCGTCAGTCCGGGCGAGAGCGTCTGGGCCACGCCTGCACCGTCACGCGCGTTTGCGGAGCGTCTGCACGCCTTTGAATGGCTGCCCGACATGCTGGCCGTGCGCGAGGACACCGCGCGCGAGGCGGCACTGGTCCTCATCGATGACTGGCTGGGATGGTTCGGCATCTGGAACAGCTTTGCCTGGAGCCCGGCCATACTGGCGCGCCGGCTGAAAGTCTGGCTCCAGCTCCTGCCGCTTCTTGATGGGGGGGATGACCGGCGTGCGCGCGATACCCGCCTGAAAAGCATGGTGCGCCAGACCTTGCGTCTGCGCCGCGCCCTGACTCTGCTGCCGGCCACGGCAGAGCGGGTCGATGCCGCAATAACCCTGATGATGGCCGCGACCTGCCTCAGCCTGCCTGCGCGCATACGCGCTGCCGGTGAACGCCAGCTTGTCGCCGATCTGAAAGCGCAGGTTCTCGCCGATGGGGGACATGTCAGCCGCGCCCCGATCAATTCGGCCCGCATTCTTGCCGCCCTGGTGCAGCTTGATGCGCTGGCCAATGCCCAGAACCTCTCACTGAACGGCGAGATTCACCGGGCTATGGACCGTCTGGCAGGCGGTGTGCGCTTCTTCCGCATGGGGCCGAAGGGCCTCGCCAGCTTTCACGGCGGGGGAGAAGGCTCCACCCGGCTGATCGAGATGGCGATGCGCGGACGCGAAAAGGTGAAGCCGTTCAATGTCGCGCCGCATTCAGGCTATCACCGCGCGGAGGCCGGCGGCTCTGTCGTCATTCTGGACGCAGCCGGGCCGGCCAAGGGCGCATACGGGCTGGACGCGCATGCCAGCGCCCTGTCGTTCGAATTTGCGCCGCCGGGCGGGCGCCTCATCGTCAATTGCGGCTGGAATGACGATCAGCCAGCCAGCTGGCGCGAGGCGGTTCGCGCGACGGCTGCGCACTCTGCGCTGACGCTGGAGGAAACCTCCTCGGCGCGCCTTATCCGGCCAGGCTGGAAGCGTGCGCTCCTCGGCGAGCGCTTCGAGAAAGGCCCTGATCCGGTGCGCGCCCGCCGCAATGAGGAAGATGTCGGGGTCTGGCTGGAATCCAGCCATGACGGATACCGTGAAGAGTTCGGGGTTGGCATACGCCGCCGTCTCTTCCTGGCGGTTGATGGCGGCGATCTGCGCGGCGAGGACGGCATCTACCGCCCGGTGGAGGACGGTCCGCCCGACGATCCTGAAAAGCTTCTGCGCTTTGCCATTCGTTTCCATCTGCATCCGGGCGTGAAGGCCTCGCTCTCTCGCGATTCCTTAAGTGCGCTGCTAGTCCTGCCCAATGGAGATGGCTGGCGGTTCCGCACTGATGGCGGGCCGGTGCGCCTTGAGCGCTCGGTGTATCTGGCAGGCGGCTCGACGCCGGTTCGCTCGACCCAGCTCGTCATTGCCGGAGAGGCAGAATCCTACGGGGGAGGCGACCGGCCTCCAAACCGTGTAAGATGGGCGTTCCAGCGCCTTGGTCGCGTCGGCGGGGCGTGATAGCCAGACGCCAGATTTCAATGGAGCATTCCCCTCATGTCGGATGAATTTCTTGCGCCGGTTCGCCGCGCGCTCATCTCGGTATCGGACAAGACAGGTCTGGTGGCGCGCGCGCGCAAGCTCTCCGAGCTGGGCGTGGAGCTGATTTCCACCGGCGGCACGCTGGCGACATTGCGCGAGTCGGGGCTTGAAGCCCGCGACGCAGCCGACGTGACCGGCTACCCGGAAATGATGGACGGGCGGGTGAAAACCCTGCACCCGCGCATTCATGGCGGGCTGCTGGCCCGGCGTGACCGGGAGGACGACCTTGCCTCCATGGAAGAACATGGCATCCCGGCCATCGACCTTCTCATGGTCAATCTCTACCCGTTCGAGGAAGCGGTTGCCGAAGGCACCGATATTGATGGCTGCATCGCCAAGATCGATGTTGGCGGTCCGGCGATGATCCGCGCTGCCGCCAAGAACCACGCTCATGTCACGGTGTGTGTGGAAGGCGACGACCTGGACACCGTCATTGCCGAGATGGAAGCCCATGAAGGCCAGACCACGCTCGCCCTGCGCCGCCATCTGGCAGCCAAGGCCTTTGCCCGCACCGCCGCCTACGACAGCGCGATTGCCGAGCGTCTGGCAGGCGAGGTGGCAGACGCCGATACGCGCTTCTTCGCCGTTGGCGGCACGCTGAGCCAGGCGCTGCGCTATGGCGAGAACCCGCACCAGAGCGCGGCGCTTTATGCCAGCCCGGCTCCGCGCTCCGGCATCGTTTCGGCGCGCCAGCTTCAGGGCAAGGAATTGTCCTACAATAACCTCGCTGACGCCGATGCCGCCTTCGAACTGGTCAGCGAGTTCAATGCCGAGGAGCAGGCCGCCTGCGTCATCGTCAAGCACGCCAATCCGTGTGGTGTCAGCGCCGCCGACACGCTCGCGACGGCCTATGACCGCGCCTTTGCCGCTGATCCGGTCAGCGCGTTTGGCGGGATCGTCGCCCTTAACCGCAAGCTGGACGCCGATACGGCCGACCTGATCGCCTCTCACTTCACCGAAGTCGTGATTGCGCCCGAGGCCGATGATGCCGCGATGGAAATCCTGGCCGCCAAGAAGAATGTGCGCGTACTGGTCACAGGCGGGCTTGCCGACCCGGCTCAAGCCGGATGGAACGTGAAATCGGTTGCCGGCGGCCTGCTCGTGCAATCGCGCGATACCGGCCATGTGCTGGCCAAGGATCTGAAAACCGTCACCGAGCGGGCGCCGAGCGAAACAGAACTCGCTGACCTTCTCTTTGCCTGGCGCGTCGTCAAGCATGTGAAATCTAACGCCATCGTCTACGCCAAGGGCGGCACGACCTCCGGCATCGGCATGGGCCAGACGAGCCGTCTTGATGCCGCCGTGCTGGCCGCGCGAAAGGCCGAACTCGCCGCGCAAGAAAATGGCTGGGACGAGCCGCGCACGCGCGGATCGGTCTGTGCCTCGGACGCCTTCTTCCCGTTTGCGGACGGGCTGAACGCAGCCATCGAGGCGGGTGCAACAGCCATCATCCAGCCGGGCGGTTCCATCCGCGATGACGAGGTGATCAAGGCGGCCAATGAGGCGGGTCTGGCCATGGTGTTCACCGGCATGCGCCATTTCCGGCACTGATGCGCTGGCGCCTGGCCCTGCTGGGCGTTGCAGCCCTGCTTGGCGGCTGCAGCAATGGCCCGCGCGATGTCGAGGCGCATGCACGCTGGCTGGAGCCACACATCCGCATCGTCATGCCGCAAGGCGTTGAAGGACCAGTCCCCGCCGTCCTGATGTTTTCAGGCTGTGGCGGAGTGATCTCCGTACAGGATGACTATGCCGCCATCGCCAATGAAGCTGGCACGGCCGCGCTGATCGTCGATTCCCATAGCGCGCGCGGCATTGGCCGCCTCGGCGCCCGCCTGCTTGTCTGCTCCGGCCTTCGCATGCGCGGCGACAGGCGGGCAGGCGATGTCATCGCCGCCATGGAAATCGCGCGCGATCATCCCGGCATTGATGCCTCGCACCTGACCCTGATCGGGTGGAGTCATGGGGGCTGGACGCTAATGGACGTGCTGACGCGGGCCGCTGATGGCATGGCGCCACCCGGGCTCGACGCCATGCCGGAAGACGCGCTTGCAGGTGTCGAAACGGTGATGCTCGTCTATCCCTGGTGCGGGGTCCTGAACCGGGCGCGGCGCCATTCACTGGCGTCAGGCCTGCCTGTTCGTGCCCTGCTGGCTGGCGAGGACGTGATTGCCGATCCTCAGGACTGCACAGAAATCTTCGAGCGTGAAAGCGCAGACGGGGCTGATCTCGAATGGCAGGTACTGGCGGGCCTCACCCACGCCTTCGATGCGCCCGACGAGCCGCTCGACCCGCGCGTACGCCACGATGAGGAAGGCACGCAGCTTGCCCATGACTGGTTCGCTGCCGGCCTTCGCAGGCGTGACGACGCCCCTTCCCCCTAGCCAATGGAGGCAGGCTCGCGCATTGTGCACAGCAAAGGGGCGGGACAACGCCAGATACGGGGAGGCCGGATGATAGGGTCGATCGCTTCACCTGAAAGCCGGATGTTGCGCATCGCGCTTGCCGGGCTGGCCTTGCTGGCCGCCGGGTTTGCGCTGAACGGATGCGGGCGCGGCGGGATTGATCCTGAAGCCATATCGCGCACAGGACCGGTTGTGCTGGTGATTACCGGAGTGGACGAGGACAATCGCGGCACCCGCACCGTCACCTATGAAGGCCTCTACGCGATTTACGGCATCGAGGTTCAGACCGCGCGCGGCTTTACCCGGCCTGACCTGATGTCGATGAGCTGGCGCCAGATGCGGGCCGATTTCCCGGTTGGCGGAGAGGTCCGCCTGTTTGACGGTCCGCGCCTGTCCGATGTGTTGCGCGCGGCCGGGCTGGAAGGGGCAAGCGTGCGCCTGACCGCGATGGACGGATATGAGGCCGAAGTGCCGGCCGAACTGATTGCACGCTACGAGCCGATACTGGCGCTGCGCGCCGATGGCGAGCCGCTGGCAATCGGCGGGCTGGGCCCCGTCATGCTGGTCTGGCCGCGCCGCAATCAGGATGCGCTTTCCGACATGAATGACGATCTGTGGCCGTGGGGCATCTTTGCCATCACGCCCTATGAGCCGGCACCCACACCGTAAGAACGACAGGCCGCCTTGCAGGCGGGGACTTCCAGTTTTGACCCGGCCTGCCTAGGGTCATGCGCAATCAATCAGATCCGGGGAGCGGGAATGGACAGCTTTTTCGACAATGTCACGATCTTCAGTGACTTCCTTTGGGGCGGCACATGGGGTGACCAGCGCATCCTTCCTGTCGGCATCGTCACCATCGCCCTTCTGGGTACCGGTGTCTTCACCATGCTGGTGCTGGGCGCGCGGCCGCTGAAGCGGCTATTCCCGGCCTTTGCCGAGTTGTGGGCAGGGCGCAAGAGCGGCGGCGAGGGCGAGATCACGCCCTGGCAGGCGCTTTCAACCGCGCTTTCCGGCCAGGTGGGCACGGGCAATCTTGCCGGCGTCGCCACCGCCATCACGCTGGGCGGGCCGGGTGCCATCTTCTGGATGTGGGTGACCGCGATCTTCGGCATGGCTCTCGCCTACGCCGAAAGCTCTCTGGCGGTGCGCTTCCGTGAGAAGCATCCTGACGGCCACTATCATGGCGGCCCGATGTACTACATCCAGAACGGGCTCGGCAAAAACTGGAAATGGCTCGCCGTCCTCTTCTGCATCGGCACCATCCTCTCTGCTCTGGCGACAGGCGGTGCCATCCAGGCGAACTCCGTCACCCAGTCTGCGGTTGAGGCGAGCACCTCGCTCGGCGTTGACCTGCCGCGCTGGGCGGTGGGCGGTGTCCTCGCCTTCCTGGTCTTTGTCGTGATCATTGGCGGCATCAAGTCGATCGGCACGGTGGCCGGACGGGTCGTACCGTTCATGGCGGTGGCCTATGTCGCAGTCGCCCTCATCATCCTGGCGACCCATGCCAGCGAAATTCCCGGTGCCTTCGGCCTGATCTTCACCGAAGCGTTCGGGTTCCAGGAAGCCGCTGGCGGTTTTGCCGGCTACGTCATCATGGCCGCCATACGGGCCGGTGTGGCGCGCGGCCTCTTCTCCAACGAGGCCGGTCAGGGTTCCGCCCCGATTGCGCACGCCGCCGCGCAGACGAGCAATCCGGTCAAGCAGGGCGAGATCGCCATGCTGGGTGTGTTCATCGACACGATCATCATCTGCACGATGACGGCGCTGGTGATCCTGACCGTTTCGGGCAGCTACACCAATCTTGACGGATCGGTCGTGGAGTTTGCCTGGCAGTCCGACGCCCTGCAGGCGTCCGCCATCACCACAGCAGCCTTTGCCGAAGGCATCTATGCCGGTGGGTGGATCATCCTCGCGGCGCAGGCGCTCTTTGCCTTCACCACGATCATTGGCTGGTCCTACTATGCCGAAACATCGGCGACCTACATCATTGGTGACTGGGCGGCGCGTCCTTTCCGCTTCATCTGGGTGGCGATCGCCTTCCTCGGTTCGCTGATCGTCAATGTTGACGGTCTCTGGCGGGTTGGCGACGTCGCCAACTCGATGATGCTCTTCCCGAACGTCATCGCGATCCTGCTGCTGACCGGCGTCGTGGTGCGCTACACGCAGGAATACGACCGCAAGGGCATTGTCCCGCCAGCATGGCACGGAGATACCGCCCGCGATGCGGACGGCAAGCCGGTTCACTCGCCCAAATCGGAGAGTGTGAAGGGCGAAAAGCCCGCCGGGTAAACTCAAGGCCTGGGCAGCGCGGCGGCCACCAGATGGTCGAGCGCTGCCCATTTCTTGTATCCGCGTGCAGTGTCACCGGCTGCATGCCAGGCCGCCCCGAGGGCGGCCTTTTCTTTTACATCGAGGCTGGACACCGGATCTATCGCGACCCGGATCGTGAACAGAACGGCGCCGCTTTCGGGCAATCTGACAATCGTCTGGCGCTCCACCCGGACATGCAGAAGCGCCTCGGCCTGGTCAGCCGAGCCCTTCTCCGCCCGTTCGCGCAAGGGGGCGCCATCGGGGGTAAAGCGGGCATCCCCGGCCTGGAGTGTCCAGTTGAAGCGTTCGAGCACCTGACCGGGCCGGATATGGTCGAAGACGCGGGCAATGCGGGCCGACAGCGAAGCGCCGCCCGGAACAGCCTCATGCAGTTCGTGCAAGCTCCGCCCGCTGGCAAATCCCAGCGAAAAGAAGGTCGGCGATGTCAGGATGGCCGCACCGACATGCCATTCACCGTCCTCCTTCACCATCACCACCAGATCATCACTCACATGACGGGCGATGGCATGCAGGGCTTGTGCGCTTTCACCCGTATCAGGGAGCGGCTTTCCGGCATCGCGAAAATGCCGGGCGATTGCATGGGCCGCTTCCCCGGCCGTTTCGCGATGGTCTGCTGACTGAAACGAGACTGGCATGTCACCCGCCAGCAAGGCCCGGCGTCCGGGCAGGCAATGGGCTTCCGTGTCGGGGAGCAGCCAGCCTTCCGGCTCTATGGGCCGCAGACCGACGGCAAAGCGGGGCGGGCCGAGCCGCCAGGGCGTGTGCGGAGGACGGGCTGCCCCTACCACCGCTCACCGGCCAGATGGCCCGCGATCCAGACCAGCACAAACCCGATCGCAATGCCGATGGCGTCGACACCCCAGTCATAGATCGACATGGACCGGTTGATCACGGGTATGGCCTGCAACAGCTCGATCAGCCCGCCAAACGCCCACAGGCCCGCAAAGAGCCAGAGGCGTGAAACCTGTGGCCAGGCCGCACGCGCCAGCATGGTCAGCACGATGAAGGCGGCAAGGTGATTGATGACATGCCAGCCCAGCAATGCGGGCAGTTGCGCATCACCGGGCCAGAGCGCAAAGCCCAGCGCGCCCAGAGCGGCCAGCACGAACAAGATGGTCCAGTAGGGACGGAATACCTCTGCCAGCTTTGCAGCCCACAAAGCTTGAGGCTTGCGGCCCGTCTCGCCTAGGGTGTCACCGCGCTCATCGGAGGAATTGCTGGGTATCATGACGCTTTCACTTCTCGACACGATTCGCGATGCGGGCACGCCCCGTTCTGACTGGTCCCGCGAGGAGGTCAAGGCGATCCATGATGCGCCCTTCGCCGAACTCATGTTTGCCGCAGGCCATATCCACCGGATGCACCATCGCGCCGGCGAGGTGCAAAAAAGCCAGCTTCTCTCCATCAAGACGGGCGGCTGCCCGGAAGATTGCGGCTATTGCAACCAGTCAGCCAAGTTCGAGACCGGGCTGAAAGCCTCGAAGCTCATGGACACCGATACGGTGCTGGAAAAGGCACGGGCCGCAAAGGCTGGCGGCGCAACGCGCTTTTGCATGGGCGCGGCCTGGCGGTCGCTCAAGGCCCGTGACGAGCCGAAAATCTGCGAGATGATCGAGGGCGTGAAGGCGCTGGGCCTCGAGACCTGCATGACGCTGGGCATGCTGGAGGACGGGCAGGCAGAAAGGCTGAAAGAGGCCGGTCTGGACTATTACAACCACAATCTCGATACCTCGCCGGAATACTACGAAAAGATCATCACCACGCGGACCTGGGACGACCGGATCGAGACGCTGGGGCGGGTTCGCAAGGCCGGCATAAAGGTGTGCTGCGGGGGGATTATCGGCATGGGCGAAGGCCGGGAGGACCGGATCGGGCTCCTGACCGAGCTGGCCTCTCTCGACCCGCATCCCGAAAGCGTGCCGATCAATCATCTGGTTCCGGTTTCGGGGACGCCGCTTTCAGGCTCAGCGCCGCTGGACGGACTGGATTTCGTGCGCGCGATTGCCACCGCCCGCATCATCATGCCTTTATCGGTGGTGCGTCTGTCCGCGGGTCGCGAAGCGATGAGCCAGGAGCTTCAGGCCCTGTGCATCCTTGCAGGGGCAGGATCGATCTTTGTCGGCGAGGAATTGCTGACGACGCCCAACCCGTCCCTCACCCGCGATGCGCAGATGTTCGAGACGCTGGGGCTGGAGGCGCGCTAGGTGCGGGTCTGACCGGTGCCGAACACCTGATACTTCCAGCTGGTCAGCTGGTCTGCGCCCACCGGCCCGCGCGCATGAATGCGCCCGGTGGCGATGCCGATCTCCGCGCCGAAGCCGAACTCGCCGCCATCTGAAAAACCCGTCGAGGCATTATGCATGACGACGCCCGCGTCGACGCGGGAAAGGAAGGTCTGCGCCACAGCCTCGTCTTCGGTAATGATCGCCTCGGTATGGCCGGAGCCATGGCGGGCGATATGGGCAATCGCGCCCTCGACACCGTCAACGAGGGCCATGGAGCAGATGGCATCGAGATGCTCGGTATCGAAGTCTTCTGCACGAGCAAGCGTAGTGGCCGGCACTCGGCCATGAATCTCCGCGTCGGCGCGCACTTCACATCCGGCAGCTTGCAGGCTGGCGATGAGGCGCCTGAGGAGGCTCTCGCCCGCAGCCCGGTCGATGAGCACGCATTCGGCCGCATTGCACACGCCGGTGCGGCGCATCTTGGAATTGAGGACGAGGGCCTCGGCCATATCCGGATTTGCCACCGCATCGACATAGACATGGCAAAGGCCATCGAGATGGCCGAGCACCGGCACGCGGGCTTCTTCCTGCACACGCTTTACCAGCGCCTTGCCGCCGCGCGGAATGACGAGATCAAGCGCGCCGCCGAGACCTTTCAGCATGTCACCGACATAGGCCCGGTCCGGGCCGGGCGGCTGGGTGATGGCCGCTTCGGGAAGTCCCGCTGCAACCAGGCCCGATTTCAACGCGGTGACGATGGCCGCGACGCTGCCAGAGGCATCCGAACCGCCGCGCAGCACCACAACATTGCCCGACCGGATGCACAGGGCCGCCGCATCGGCCGCGACGTTGGGGCGGCTCTCGAATATCACGCCGATGGCGCCGATGGGCACACGCACCTGCGCGATCTGAAGGCCATTGGGACGCGCCCAGCGGGTCATTTCCCGCCCTACGGGGTCGGGGTGGCGGGCAACGGCGCGGATACCGTCCGAAATTGCGGCAAGCCGTGTCTGATCGAGACGAAGCCGGTCCAGCATCGCGCCGCCTGTGCCCGCCTTCCTCGCGCGCTCCACATCGCCTGCGTTCGCGGCCAGCACGGCCCCTGCGGCGGCATCCAGCGCATCGGCCATGGCGAGAAGTGCGGCCGAGCGCGCCTCTGCTGAGCTTGAGGACAGCGCGCGAGCCGCCGCCCTGATCGCGGCCCCGGCCCGTTCGGCCCAGCTTTCATCATGGCCGCTCATGCCTGCCCCTCCACCACCAGATCATTCACATGAATGGCGGCAACACCGCGCCGGTAGCCAAGCGCCGCCTCTATGGCATCGGACTTCAGACCCGCAATCCGGCGCAATTCATCTGCGCCATAGCCAGTGATCCCCTTGGCCAGCAAAGTGCCGCCCGCATCGTGAAGGGCGACCGTCTCCCCGCGTGCGAACTCTCCCTCGACACGGGTAATCCCGGCCGGAAGCAGGCTCTTGCCATCGCGCACAGCCTGCGCTGCTCCGGCATCAAGGTGGAGATGCCCGCGCGGGGCCACGGCGCCGGAAATCCAGCCTCTGCGGGCAGACGAGCGGGAGGTCTCCGGCGAAAACACAGTATGAGGGACATCGCGCTCCAGCCGCTGCAGCGGCTGGTCTTCGGCGCCGGCGGCAATGATCGTGGCGATACCGGCCCGCGCGGCAATGCGCGCCGCCGCGATCTTGGAGGCCATGCCGCCCGTGCCTGTGCCTGCCTTGCCTGGCTCGCCGCCCAGCGCCTCGATCTCCGGGGTAATGACCGGGACATGCCCGATGAAACGGGCATCTGCCACGCGGCCGGGATCAGCGCTATAGAGCCCGTCCACATCGGAAAGGAGCACCAGCAGGTCGGCGTCGCACATCTGCGCCACGCGTGCCGCCAGCCGGTCATTATCGCCATAGCGCAACTCGGCGGTGGCAACCGTATCGTTCTCGTTGATGACGGGTAGCGCGTGCGCGCCCAGCAACGCCTCCAGCGTGGCACGGGCATTCAGCCAGCGGCGCCGGTTTTCCATGTCGTCCCAGGTCAGGAGCGCTTGCGCGGCGGGCAGGCCGTGCGGCTCCAGCGCAGTATTCCATTCCATCATCAGAGCCGTCTGGCCGGCTGCGGCAGCGGCCTGCTTCTGGTCGAGAGGCAGCTTTCCAGCCGGTAAGCCAAGGCGGCGGCGGCCGAGCGCCACCGCACCGGAGGACACCAGCACGGTCTCGATGCCACGCGCGCGCCACGCGGCCAGAGCATCGGCAATCGCGGCAAAGCGGACACTGTCCGGGCCGCCTGTCGCGGTATCGATGAGAAGTGACGAGCCGATCTTGATGACGGCCCGGCGCGCTGCACCGATCAGATCTGCTGCCCTCAACGTCAAAGCCGTCATCCCGTCACACGATGGAGGCGGGCACCTTATCGCAGGTGCAGCATGACGCAATCTCGATCACTGGCCGCGGGCGTTCGACGCCTCGATTTCCTCACGCAGCATTTCCAGCTCCAGCCAGCGCTCTTCCTTCTCCTCGCGAGCAGAAATGGCGATGGCGAGGGCCTCGCTGGCCGCGTTGAAACGGGCAGGATTGCGTGAGAACAGCGACGGATCGGCAAGCTCGGCCTCAAGGCCCGCGATTGTGTCGTTCAGCGCGTCGATCTCGCCGGGCAGGGTTTCCAGCGCGTGTTTGTCCTTGAAGGAGAGCTTGGCCCGCGACGGGGCAGCGGGCGCTGGCGCTGGTCTGGATGTCGGCGACGCGGGCTTTGGTGCAGCCGGTTTCACGCTGCGCGCCTGCACGCCCGCGCCGCGCTGGGCCAT
Organism: Glycocaulis sp.; assembly: GCF_052168375.1. NCBI lineage: Bacteria > Pseudomonadati > Pseudomonadota > Alphaproteobacteria > Maricaulales > Maricaulaceae > Glycocaulis > Glycocaulis sp. The sequence continues at coordinate 9,034 of NZ_JBQLZR010000046.1, read as the reverse complement.
CATGTCGGAATAGCCGCCCGCATAGGCCTGCCAGCGTCCGTCGCCCTCATAGGCGATGGTGCGGCTGACCGTGCGGTCAAGGAAATCGCGGTCGTGGCTGACGAGAAGGACCGTGCCTGCATAGTCGGCCAGCAAGTCCTGCAACAGATCGAGCGTTTCCAGATCAAGGTCATTGGTCGGCTCGTCGAGCACCATGACATTGCCCGGCAGTGCCAGCGCGCGGGCCAGCATGACGCGGGCGCGCTCGCCGCCCGACAGCACATGCACCGGAGTGCGGGCCTGTTCGGGCCGGAACAGGAAATCCTTCATCCAGGCAGCGATATGGCGTGTCTGGCCATTGATCTCGATGCGGTCACCGCCCCCGCCGGTCAGGGCTTCGGCGAGGGTCCATTCCGGTTTCAGGCGGGCACGCTTCTGGTCAAGCTGCGCGATCTCGAGGCCCATGCCGAGGCGCACGGAGCCGCTATCAGGTTCCAGATTGCCGACCAGCATGTTCAGGAGCGTCGTCTTGCCCGCGCCGTTGGGTCCGACAAGGCCGATGCGTTCGCCGCGCAATATGCGCATGGAAAAATCATCAACCACGTTGCGCTCGCCAAAGCGTTTGGAAATCCCGCTCGCCTCGACAATGAGCTTGCCGGACTGTTCGGCATCAGAGGCTTCAAGATTGACGCTGCCTTGCGGGCCGGAATAGCTGCGGTAGCGCTCTTTCAGCGCCTTCAATTCCCCGACCCGGCGGACATTGCGCTTGCGCCGTGCCGTGACGCCATAGCGTATCCAGTCCTCTTCACGGGCGATCTGGCGGGCGAGTTTGTGCTGTTCCAGCTCTTCTGCCGCCAGCACCTCGTCGCGCCAGTCCTCGAAATGGGCAAATCCCTTTTCCAGCCGACGGGCCGTGCCCCGGTCCAGCCAGACGGTTGCGCGCGACAGGCTTTCAAGAAAGCGCCGGTCGTGACTGATCAGCACCAGAGCGCTGCGTGTGCGCGACAGCTCGTCTTCCAGCCATTCAATGGCCGGCAGGTCGAGATGGTTGGTCGGCTCGTCGAGAAAGAGAATGTCCGGTTCGGGCGCCAGCGTGCGGGCAAGGGCCGCGCGGCGGGCCTCACCGCCAGACATGCGCGCAGGGTCTTCGGAGCCATCAAGCCCCAGCGCTTCGAGCAGCATGCCGGCCCGCCAGGGATCGTCACCGGGTGCCAGACCCGCCTCGACATAGGCGAGAACGCTTGCAAAACCGGAAAGGTCCGGCTCCTGCGGGAGGTAGCGTACCGTCGCACCGGGATGGATGAAACGTTCGCCGCTATCGGCCTCGATCAGTCCGGCGGCAATCTTCATCAGGGATGATTTGCCAGAGCCGTTGCGGCCCACCAGACAGACCCTGTCACCGGGGCTGACCATCAGCTCGGCGCCTGTCAGCAGGGGCGTCACGCCGAAGCTGAGATGTATGTCCTGCAAGGTAAGAAGGGGCGGTGCCATGATGGCGCTGCGATAGCGCAAACGGCCGGACCTGTCAGCGCCCTTGCGCTGCCCGGCAATGGCGGGCGAAGGTGGCACTGACCCGCCACAGGCAAGGAACCGCCCTTCATGTACAGAAGCCGCCGCCGCATCTTGATGGGAACGCTTGCGATCAGCGCGCTGGTTGCCGTGTTTGCCTCACTATGGGTGTGGGCGACGCGCAATCCGGCGGAGCTGACCTTGCAGGAACTCGGCGAGGCCGCCGGCCAGTCCTACATCTATGGCTATCCGCTCGTCCTGATGGACGAGACGCGCCTGGACGTTATCGAACGGGCCGGTGTGCCGGCCAACCGTCTGGCCCATGTGCGCACCCTGCCCGGCCCCGGCTTCAATTCGGTCGTGCGTCCCAATCTCGACACGCTCTATTCGCTGGCCTGGCTGGATCTGGGCACCGAAGCCCTGCTGCTGGAAGTCCCGGCCATGGAAGACCGCTACTGGCTCTTTCAGGGACTGGATGCCTGGACAAACGTGTTTGCCGATGCGGGCGTTCGCACGCTTGGAACCGGCCCTGTCAGCATACTGATCGCCGGACCGGACTTTGAAGGAAGTGTGCCTGAAGGCATGATCCTCTATCGTTCGCCGACCCGGATGGCCTGGTTGCTGGGGCGAATAGAGATTGATGGAGCGGACGACCTGCAAGCCGTTCACCGTCTTCAGGATGCCTTGCGCCTCTACCCTTACCGGTCCATGCCCGGCGGACACGGCGTCGTGCTGGATCGCCCGGAAGCGGACGCCGCCGATGATGCGCCGCCGAAACGCGTCGCGAATATGGATTCGCAGGCGTTTTTCAACCGGCTGGGCGCGCTGATGGTGGCGAACCCGCCCGCAGACGGTGACCGGCAGGCGCTCGACCGTCTTAGCGTCATCAATGCCGGTCCGGGCGTGGAAGTTGACTGGTCCGGATACGGCATACTGGCACGCTATGCACTGGAACGCGGTGTCAGCACGGCCCGCCAGAGGCTTGCAGACGGACCTGACATTATCGCGGGCTGGACACTGCCTCAGGAAAATATCGGACGCTTTGGTGATGATCACGCCTACCGCGCGGGCGTCGCGCTTTACGGGCTGGGCGCAAACCTGCCCGAGGACGCCGCCTATCCGGCGGCACGCACCGATGCGTCAGGAGAGATTCTGAACGGTTCACACACTTACCAGATACGCTTTGCACCCGATGCCCTGCCGCCCGTGAACGCCTTCTGGTCGGTGACGCTCTATGACACGGACGGTTATCTGATCGCGAATGAAGCGGGGCATCATGCCCTGACCAGCCGCGACGAGCTGGTGCGCGACGACGATGGCGGCCTGACACTCGATATACATTCCGGACCGCCTGAAGCGGGCCGCGAGGCCAACTGGCTTCCGGCACCTCAGGGAAGGGAGTTCACCCTTCTGGCCCGTCTGTACTGGCCACAGGAAGCCGCCCTTGATGGCAGCTGGTCAATGCCGGATATTGAAAGACTGGAGGACTGATTATTCGGCCGCTTCGGCGACCGGATGGCTGGCGTCGCCGCGCGCCTTGCGGAACTGCAGATGCCCGTCTTCCAGCGCACCGTAGCGGATGGTCAGCATGTCCTGCACGTAGTTCTGGTAGGTGCGCCACGGCGCCTTGGTGCCCTGACGAGGCAGATGCGGCAAAGCCCGCTGCACATACCCTGACGAGAAATCGAGCAAGGGGGCTAGCTCGATGTCCGACGGCGGCACCGGCACGCAGTAATCATACCCTCTGGCCTGCATGTGCGCGATAAGGCGGCAGACACGTTCCGCCGTCAGATCAATTTTCAGCGTCCAGGACGCATTGGTGTACCCGAACGCGATTGCGGCATTAGGCACGTCTGACAGCATCATGCCGCGATAGGTGATCTTGTCGGCGGGAACGAGGGCTTCGCCGTCTACCCGGATGTCCATCCCCCCGCCGACCTGCATCTCGAGGCCCGTTGCCGGAACAACGAGGTCGGCTTCCAGAAACTCGCCCGATTTCAGGCGGATGCCGCCCGGCTCGAAGCGCTCGATATGGTCGGTGACGATGCTGGCCTTGCCACTCTTCAGGGCAGCAAAAAAGTCACCATCGGGCGCGAGGCAGAAGCGCTGGTCCCATGGATTATAGCTGGGCGAGAAATGCCGTTCGACGTCGAAATCTTCGCCAAGTTCGGCGCGGATCGCCTTGATGACACCGCGCCGGACGAAATCCGGCCAGCGTCGCGCGAGATTGAAGAAGAGCATTGCGAGCGCGACATTTTTCGCCCGGGAAAGCGTGTAGGCGAGCCGGCCGGGAAGCACCTTGCGCATGGCATCGGCTATGGCATCGCGCGACGGGCGCGCGGCGATATAGCTTGGCGAGCGCTGCAGCATGGTCACGTGCGCGGCCGCATCGGCCATGGCCGGCACCAGTGTCACGGCTGTCGCCCCCGACCCGATTATGACGACCTTCTTTCCCGAATAGTCATGGCCCTCAGGCCATTTCTGGGGGTGGATCACCTCTCCGGCAAAGTCTGAAAGACCTTCGAACTCAGGCATATAGCCCTGATCGTAACGGTAATAGCCCGAACAGATCATCAGGAACCGGCCGGTCAGGGTCTTCCGACCGCCCGGGCCGTCTGTCACGACATGCCAGCGCGCTGATACGCTGTCCCAGTCGGCGGACACGACGCGGGATTCAAAGCGTATGTGCCGGTCAATACCGGCCTCGCGCGCGGTATCGGTCACATAGCGGCGGATGCTGGGTCCGTCGGCGAAGACTTTTCCATCAACCCATGGCCGGAAATTATACCCGAACGTGTACATGTCGGAGTCGGAGCGTATGCCCGGATACCGGAAGAGATCCCAGGTGCCGCCAATCTGGCTGCGCGCTTCGAGAATGGCATAGGTGACGCCCGGCAGCCGGTGCTGGAGATGCCAGGCCGTGCCGATGCCGGAGATACCGGCTCCGACAATCACAACATCAACCTCGTCCCGGGCGTGTGTCGACATGGGCTCACCTTCGTGCCGCTAACGCGTGAAAGTGAACACCGTTCACTTCACTCTGGCAAGCCTGCGAGAATGATCCCTCATGCACAGCCGAGGCGCTGGCGCATTGCATCCAGACTGCCGCGCGGGCGCCATTCTGCGATGGCCTCGACAACGCGGCAGCGCTGGACATCATCAAGGCGTGGGTCGGCAGCGAGGTCAGCCTCGATTGCCTCGAAACTGTCCGTACCGGTGATGATCTCCTGGCCATTGTCCGCAGGGCTGTCGAAGCGCATCAGGAGGCCATTCTCATTCCAGCGCTCCCAGCGTGGCAGGTTTGTCGGACCACCGGTGCCCGGTTCGCCAGTGCGGGCAAACTCAGCCCAGTAAGCGCCCATGGCGGCAGCCAGGCTTTCGCGGCCTGCAGCATTGTCATCGTTGAAGATCACGCCATCAAGCCGGCCAAAGAAATTGAAATGGTTGAAAACGAACGGAATTTCCATCGCGTGCGCCGCGCCCAGAAGGTGGGAGAGGTCCATCACGAACAGGGCCCGCCCTGCCTCATCCCAGTCGAAGCGATAGGCCCAGACATCGCGGTGTCCGCCCGAGAGCATCCGGCTGGCGGCCTGATCGACGGACAGGATACGCCAGGTGCGGCTCTGATACTCGGCGATCGTGTTGTAGAACCGGGTGTCGCGGCTGACGATGATGACACCGAGATACCGGTTCACCAGATCATCGCGGAAAGCGTTGAACAGCTTCATCTCGTCGCGATTGGTGCCAGTGATGACCGGCACGGCATTGAAAGTCCCGGTGGACGCAAAGGCATTGGCGAGACCGTCGCGCGGTATCGTCACCCCGTCCTCGATCATGCGCGGCAGGTCGAGAAACGGCGCGCCGTCCTCATTGCGATAGGCATCAAAAACGGCGTCGAGACTTGCCGCACGCAGGGCGGCAGGCGTGGCGCCCTCGCCGGCAATGCGGGTGGCGATTGAATCGGCGTCATTGGATTGTCCGGGTTCGGCGCCACTGGCTGCCTCCCAGCTCACACTGTCAAAACTGCCCGACTGGATGATGGCGCGGTGGAACAGGCCCGCAGCGAGCGGCGAGGCGAGCAGGCCGGCCACATTATGACCACCGGCGCTTTCCCCGAAGATCGTCACATTGCCCGCGTCGCCGCCAAACTGGGCGATATTGGCACGCACCCATTCCAGAGCGGCAATCTGGTCGAGCAGCGCGAAGTTCGCTGCGGCATCGCGCGGGTCGGTGGCATCGGCGCGCAGGCCCTCATGGGCGAAAAAGCCCAGTCCGCCGAGACGATACTGGATGACCACCACGACGACATCCTGGTCTCTGGCGAGTTGAGCGCCATCATACTGGCCGGCGAAGCCCCAGACATTGGCACCACCATGAATCCACACCATGACCGGCCGTGCTGCATTGTCCGCGTGAGCGCCTTCAGGCGCGTAGATATCGAGGCGCAGGCAATCCTCCGAGCCGACAAGCTGACCCGGCGGAACGCCGAAGGAGGATTGCAGGGCGCTGGTAAATTGCGGGCAGGGTACGGGATGATCGAGAGCCTCGAAGCGTGCCTCGTAAGCGGGTGCCGGGCGCGGCGCCCGCCAGCGCAGATCGCCTTCAGGAGCTGCGGCAAAAGGCACGCCCTGCCATGCCCACGCGCCCGGCGAGTGCCGGAATCCGACGAGCTCACCCTGTTCAACGCTACGCAAGGTCGCATCATCAGGCTGCGGCCGGGCCGTGTCGCCGCCCGAACAGGCAGCCAGCGCGAAAGCCCCTATCAGTCCCAGAAAAGCCTGACGCATGATAACCCTCCCCGGTCACTGTCTGACGGGGAGGGTAAAGCGCATTCGCGCCGCTGCAAGGTGGCAGCGGCGTATCGAGCCTCTATTCGGACTTGGGAAGGTTTACGAGGCGTACCCAGCCGGTCTTGCGGTCCCGCACCACGATGATGCGGCCCGTGTCTATGCCGGAAACATCCTTGCCCATGGCCTCCAGCATGGCCAGCGAGGCCGCGCGGACCGCCGCGTCATCGGCCTGCGGCTCGAGCGTGATGGTGCCGCGCTTCTTGCCGCCTTCCTGCACGACGATCTCGATAGTCTCGATGGCGGCGCGCAGCATGTCGGCATCGGCTTTCGGCCAGGCGGCATGGAAGACACTGCCCGTCTCGCCCGCGCGCTCCCACAATTCCTCGGCCATGTGCGGCGCGAACGGCGCCAGTACACGCAGGAAGGACAGCAGGCTGGACCGAGTGACCGGCTCGCGCTCGACCGCGTTCAGGAACTTCATCAGCTCGGCAATCGCCGTGTTCAGGCGAAGATTTTCCAGATCCTCTGTCACCGCCTCAACCAGCTTGCCGGTGGCGATGGTGACAGCAGACGGTTCCTCGGCCGCCTTGGCATTCAGCCCGCCGACCGCATAATTCCAGACGCGTCGCAGGAATTTGAGCGAGGCTGCCGCCTTCTCGGTTTCCCAAACGCGCCCGCCCTCCACCGGCCCCATGAACATCAGGCAGACGCGGAACGCATCCGATCCGTACTGGGCGACAACATCGTCCGGGGTGACGACATTGCGCAGCGATTTCGACATTTTCGCACCGATGCGCGTGACCGGGTCACCGGTTGGCACGTGGACAAAATGGCCCTCGCCGCGTTCTTCCACCTCATCGACGGGCAGGATCACGCCGCGCGCATTCTGATAGGCAAACGAGGTGAGCATCCCCTGATTGACCAGCTTGGTGAAAGGCTCCGCCGTCGAGATGACGCCCAGATCATGCAGGGCCAGGAACCAGAAGCGGGCATAGAGAAGGTGCAAGGTGGCGTGTTCAGCGCCGCCAACATACAGATCGACCGCGCCCCAGGCTTTCTCCTTGGACGGATCAACAAGCGCATCAGGGTTCTTCGGGTCCATATAGCGCAACGGATACCAGCACGAGCCGGCCCATTGCGGCATGGTGTTCAGCTCGCGGCGCCCCTTCATGCCGGTCTTCGGATCGGTGATTTCGACCCAGCCCGGCGCGCGCGCCAGTGCGGGCGCGTCATAGCTTGTCGGCTTGTAGTCATCGACATGGGGCAGTGTCAGGGGCAATTCGGACACATCAAGGCTGGAACGCGTGCCGTCTTCCCAATGGATGATCGGGATCGGTTCGCCCCAATAGCGCTGACGGGAGAATATCCAGTCGCGCAAGTTATAGCTGACCACGCGGCGGCCCAGTTCATGAGCCTCGAGATAGTCAGCGACCGCCTCGCGTGCCTCGCGCCAGCGCTGACCGGCCTGGTAGAGCCCAGGCTTTGTGCCGGCGGGCGGGGCAAGCATGACGCCATCAGCCGTCCAGCAGGCCGTTCCCGAAAGAACAGCGTCACGCGTCGGCTCGTCCGCACCCGGATCGATGACCGGCACGATCGGCAGGCTATATTTGCTTGCAAAGGCAAAATCGCGCTCGTCATGGGCCGGAACGCCCATGACCGCGCCCGTGCCGTAGTCGGGTAGCACATAGTCGGCGACAAAGATTTCCACCTTGGCGCCCGTCACCGGATTGATGGCGAAGAGGCCAGAGGAAACGCCCGTCTTTACGGCGTCCTCCGTCCGGTCAAGATCGGACTTTCGCGCCGCAGCCTCACGATAGGCATCCACACTCTCGCGGTGGCTTGCCGGAACTAGGCTTGCCACAAGCGGGTGTTCCGGTGCGAGCGCAAGGAAGGTGACACCAGCCAGCGTGTCGGCCCGGGTGGTAAAGGTGGTGACGGTTTCATCCGCGCCATCAATCGCAAAGCGGATCTCGGCGCCTTCGGAGCGGCCGATCCAGTTGCGCTGGCTATCCTTGATACCTTCGGGCCAGTCCAGGCCTTCAAGGCCGGAAAGCAGGCGCTCCGCATAGGCGGTAATGCGCATCTTTACCTGACGGATCGGCACGCGCACCACGTCAAAGCCCTGCTCCGACTTGCCGTCAAACACCTCCTCATTGGAAAGGATCGTGCCAAGCTCTGCGCACCAGTTGACCAGCGCGTCGTCAAAATAAACGAGGCGGTGCTGGTCCTGATACTCCTGGATGGCGAGCTTTCCGGCAGATTTAACATCTTCCGGGATAGGCAGTTCGCTGATCGGGCGGGCCTTTCCGGCGGCCTTGTCGAACCAGGCCTCGTACATCTGGACGAAGATGAACTGCGTCCATTTGTAATAATCCGGACGGGAGGTCGCGATTTCACGGCTCCAGTCATAGCCCAGGCCCAGCAATTCCATCTGCCTGCGGAAGGTCTTGATGTTCTTTGCAGTCGAGACTTCGGGATGTTCACCGGTCTTGATGGCATGCTGCTCGGCGGGCAGGCCGAAACTGTCCCAGCCCATCGGGTGGAGAACATTGAAGCCGGCCATCCGCTTGTAGCGCGCCACGATATCGGTCGCGAGATAGCCAACCGGGTGACCAACGTGCAGACCCGCCCCGGAAGGATAGGGGAACATGTCGAGGACGAAAAAGGTCTCCTCGCCCGGCTTGGGGTCCGGCGTGCGATAGGTATCCTCTTGACTCATTAGAGAACCCATTGGCGAGGAGCCAACTAATTCGGCG
>NZ_JBQLZR010000045.1:0-19102 GCF_052168375.1 Glycocaulis sp. | reverse complement strand
GCACCGCATCCGTGCAGACAAACACCGATGGCGATATCGACTGGGCCAACCTCACCGAGGCGCAATGGCGCGAACGCCTGACCGAGGAAGAGTTTCATGTGCTCCGGCGCGAAGGCACCGAACGGGCCGGTTCCTCACCGCTGAATGCGGAAACCCGCGAGGGCACTTACGTCTGCGCCGGGTGCGCCTTGCCGCTCTTTTCATCGGAGACGAAATACGAATCCGGGACCGGCTGGCCCAGCTTCTGGCAGCCTCTGGACGGTGCCGTGAATACCAAGCCCGACTATCGTATCTGGACCCCGCGCACCGAGTATCACTGCTCGCGTTGCGGCGGCCATCAGGGCCATGTCTTCGAGGATGGTCCGCCCCCGACAGGCCAGCGCTGGTGCAATAACGGGGTGGCCTTGCGCTTCGTACCCTCCGGGGACGCATAAGCCCGCTGGCGCGCGTCCGCTGCACCGGCTAGAGGGCGTGCATGATCGACGATCCGCAAGCCTTCATCCGCGCCCATACCCGCATCGCCGATGCGCCCCTGACGCCTGAACTGCGCTTCCACCTCGCTGACGAGACCATCGCGATCTGGCAGCAGACCGAGGAGGCGCTCGGCGAGGCGGGCCTTCCTCCGCCCTTCTGGGCATTTGCGTGGGCGGGTGGACAGGCGCTGGCTCGGTATCTGATGGATAATCCCGCCCTCGTTGCCGGAAAGCGCGTACTCGACTTTGCCAGCGGCTGCGGGATTGCCGGCATCGGTGCGGCAAAAGCCGGAGCGGCACACGTTGATGCCAGCGAGATCGATGCCTTCGCTGTAGAGGCGATAAAGGCCAACGCCACGCTGAATGACGTGGTCCTCAATGCCACGCTGGCAGACCTTGTCGACCGCGATGAAGGCTGGGATGTCGTCCTCGCGGGCGATGTCTTCTATGAGGGCCCCGGCGCGCAGCGCATTGCCGGCTGGCTTCGTACCCTGCACCAGCGCGGATGCCTGGTCCTGATCGGTGATCCGGGCCGACACTTCCTGCCAAAGACCATGCTGGAGCCGCTGGCGCGGTATGACACGCCGGTCAGCCGCGACCTTGAAGACCGCGATGTCCGCCTTGCCCGCGTCTGGCGATTTACGGGCTGAGACTTTCCAATCCACATTGAATCACGCCAAGGGTCATTCATGGCTCGCGCGCGCGCCGTCGACCGGCGGCTCTACCTGTTGATGGAAATCACGGCCCGGCGCCTTCACCGGCAAGCCGATGCCCGCCTGCGGGCCGAAGCGGGCGTGACCGCTGCCCAGTCCGCTGTGCTCTTCCTGCTGATGCGGCGCGGGGAGCGGCGCATGGGTTCCATTTCCGACACGCTTGCTCTTGGGGCTCCTGCCGTGACCGGGCTTGTCTCGCGCATGGAATCGATTGGCCTTGTCAGCCGCGGACCGGACAGTCAGGACAAGCGCAGTGCCATCGTGACGCTCACCGAGGCGGGCCGCGAGCTTGCCATCAAGGCGGACCAGACCTTGCGCGACATCAATCTGGAGCTGGCCGAACGCCTGGGCGAGGACGATGCCGAGATGCTGCACGCACTCCTGAGCCGCCTGAACATGGATGAGGCAGAGTAGCACCGGGTGAAGATTCCTCCGGACCTCACTACCGCGGTCCCGGCCCCCGAGCCGGGACCCACGCCAGTTGCCGCTCGTTGAAACGTGGATGCCGGGTCAAGCCCGGGAACCCGGTTGAGGCGTAAGCAGATATCTGTCCCGGCCAATCTCCCGGCAAGCACGAACATGGCACGGCATGAAAAAGCCCGGACCGCTGAACGATCCGGGCTTTTCAATACGTACCTGAAACCTTTGGGCCTAGAGGCCAGGCAGCTTGCGGCCCGAACGGCGCGGCTGAACGATGGTCACCTCGCCCCCGCCGGTCACTTCGGAGATACGGCGGCGTTCAGCCTCCGGATCGATCGGATCGTCGGACGCCGCAGCCGGCACGACGGTGTCGGACTGCCAGAACATCAGCCGGTCAGCGAAGCTCTCATTCTTGCGCACCACCGACGCGGTCTCACCATCGATGAGCGCGCGCACGTTCGGATTGGCGTCAGCGCCGCCTGCGCGGGCGGCAAGCAGGATCTCGCCGCGGCTGGCATTCTCAGAGGTAAACTCGCCGAACAGGGCCCGGCGCGCCTGCTGGTCCGGGAAGATGTCTTCCGGGCGCAGCTGGCCCGGAGCCGGCGGACGCAGCGAGTATTCCGGCGGCACGGTCAGCGGGGCGATGGTCACGACGCGGAACTCGTCCGGCGCGGTGCGTTCGGTGCCGAGGGCCTGACGCACACCCGACGTGCAGGCGCTGGCCCCGACAAGGGCCATGGCCGCAACGGCAATGATATTATGGACGCGCATGGATCACGACGCTCCTGAGACTGGTAAACTTGAGCCCTGTTCTAACAGAGCGTTTGGGGCAAGCGCCACCCCTCGCGGCAGGGATGGCCAGAGTTTAATCTGACACCGCGCCGCCGGCCTCGCCGGGCTTGCGCTCATTGCCATTGCGGATGACGTCCAGAATGAGGCCCGCAACGCCGATGGAAATCGCCGCATCGGCAACATTGAAGACGTAAGGGAACATCAGGCCGGAAAAGTCGAGGAAATCGGCAACGGCACCGTAGGCAATGCGGTCGATCACATTGCCAATGGCCCCGCCAATGATCAGGCCGAAAGCAATCGCCTGCAGGCGGCGTTCGGCGCGGGTCAGCCAGACGGCGATCACGCCGGAAATGACCAGCGAAAAGCCGATCAGCATCAGGCGCGTCCACAGGCTCTCGGCCGCGAAGAGGCCAAAGCTGACCCCCCGGTTCCACACCATGGTCAGGTTGAACCAGGGATCGAGCACCTCGATGCGCGTGCCCGGGCCACCTTCGAGAAAACCGAGCCCGTTGAGGATCCACAGCTTGGTCGCCTGATCGAGCGCAATCACGATCACGGCCAGCCCGGCCCCGAACGCGGCCAGCCGCGCTGAAGGAATATACCGGCTCACGAGGCTCATGCGGCGCCACCCCTTTGCGCATCGTACCAGGCCACCGCGTCGGCATCGCGCGCTGACAGGTCCGGATAGCGCGGATCGGACCCGACATCGGTCGTGATCCGCCAGGAGCGGGCGCATTTGCGCCCCTCGGCCGGCCTGAAGACGACCGCCACACCCGGAGCATCTTCGCTACGGAAAGCGTCCTGAGGCCCTTCCCCGTCTTTCAACGCGGCCTGCGAGGTAATGCAAAGCTCGGCCAGGAACTCGTCAACGCTGCCGGGTGCTTCGGTCTCGAGTGCGCTGCGATAAGCCGGATCGGTGACAAACACGTCCGGCGCAGCCTCGAGACTGGACCCGATCACCTTCTCGCGGCGCATGACCTCCAGCGCCGCCGTCACACCGCGGCGCAGGCGGCGGATAGTGCGCCAGCGCTCGGCGCGTTCGCCATCCAGCCAGCTTTCCGGCGTATCGCGGAAAGTCTGCAGGTGTACCGAAGCGGCCTCATCGCCGTAGCGGGCCACCCAGACCTCTTCCATGGTGAAGGGCAGTAGCGGCGCCATCCACAGGGCGATCCGGTCGAGAAGTTCGGCCATCACCGTGCGGGCAGCCCGGCGGCGCACCGAGTCCGGGCGGTCGCAATACAGGCTGTCCTTGCGGATATCGAGATAGAAGGCCGAAAGGTCGTTCACGCAGAAATTGAACAGTGCCGACCAGGCCCGCTTGAAGTCATAGGACGCGTAGGCAGCCCGCACGGTCTCGTCCAGCTCCGCCATGCGATGCAGCATGAAGCGTTCGAGCGCGGGCATGTCGGCTGGGTCTACCCGTTCTGCTTCAGCAAACCCGTCGAGCGCGCCGAGCAGGTATTTCAGCGTGTTCCTGAGCTTGCGGTAGGCATCGACCGCCGATTGCAGGATGGCTTCGCCGATCCGCAGATCGCCCGAATAGTCGGCGCTGGCGGCCCACAGGCGCAAAATGTCCGCGCCATATTTTTCCGCAACGGCATTGGGCGCCAGCACATTGCCAAGCGATTTGGACATCTTCATGCCCTTCTCGTCGACGATGAAGCCATGCGTCACGACGGCCTTGTAGGGCGCGCGCCCGCGCGTGCCGCACGATTCCAGCAGGCTCGACTGGAACCAGCCGCGATGCTGGTCGGAGCCTTCCAGATACACATCTGCCGGCCATTCGCCCTCGCGCAGGGCAAAGGCGTGGGTCGAGCCGGAATCAAACCACACATCGAGAATGTCGGTGACCTGTTCGTACTCGGCAGCGGCGTATTTCTCGCCGAGGAAGTCCTGCGCATCTGTCTCGAACCAGGCATCGGCGCCCGACGCCTCAACCGCCTTCACGATGCGCGCATTCACTTCGGCATCATTGAGGATCTCGCCGGTCACCTTGTGCACGAAGATCGTCAGCGGCACGCCCCAGGCGCGCTGGCGCGAGATCAGCCAGTCAGGACGGTCAGACACCATCGCATGGATGCGGTTGCGGGCCGTTTTCGGCGTCCACTCGGTCGCATCGATGGCTTCCAGCGCGCGCTGGCGCAGGGTGTGCCCGTCGCCCATGTCCTTGTCGATGGCGATGAACCACTGATTGGTATTGCGGAAGATGACCGGCGCCTTCGACCGCCACGAGTGCGGGTAAGAGTGCTCCAGGCGCCCGCGCGCGAGAAGATTGCCCGCCTCGATCAGCGTATCGACGACAGCCTTGTTGGCCGGGCCGTCCTGGCCCGCCTTCTTGCCATCGGTACGCACGATTTCGAGACCCGCAAACAGCGGGATATGCGGCAGGTAGGCGCCGTCCGGACCAACGGTGTGCGGGATCGGGTCCTTCGGATCATGCCAGACCTTGTTGGCCATCCACGCGGCATAGTCCTCGGCGCCGTGGCCCGGCGCGGTATGGACAAAGCCGGTGCCCTGCTCGTCGGTGACATGGTCGCCTTCGAGAAGCGGCACCCGGTAGTCCCAGTATTTGTGCGTCTTGGCGAAGGGGTGGGAGCAGATCACGCCTGCCATGTCGGCATCGCCCAGGCGCTTTGCCTTCACGATGAAACCGGCCTTGGCCACATCGTCCCAAAGCGCATCCGCCACGATCAGCTTGTCGCCCGGGCGCGCCCAGGGCAGGAAATCGGCGCCGGTATCGGCCCCTTCCACCTCGTAGATGCCATAGGCGATCTTGCCCGAATAGCAGATCGCCTTGTTGGCCGGGATCGTCCAGGGCGTGGTGGTCCAGATGACCACGCTCGCGCCCGCCATGGAATGGGAGATGCCCGACCCGTCCGCCTTTACGCCGCGCACGGGGAATTTCACCCAGATCGTGGTCGACACCTTGTCGTGATACTCGACCTCGGCTTCGGCCAGCGCTGTCTGCTCGACCGGCGACCACATCACCGGCGAGGATCCGCGATAGACAAGATCGCGCTCGACGAATTTCAGGAATTCCGAGACGATCGCCGCCTCGGCATCGAACGCCATGGTGGTGTAGGGATCATCCCACTCGCCCGCGACGCCCAGGCGCTTGAACTCGGTGCGCTGAACGTCAATCCACTCGGCGGCGTAGTCGCGGCAGGCCTTGCGGAACTCAGCAACCGGGACATCGTCCTTCTTCTTGCCCTTGGCGCGGTAGTTCTGTTCCACCTTCCATTCGATCGGCAGGCCGTGGCAGTCCCAGCCCGGACGGTAGGGCGCATCGAAACCGGCCATGCGCCGGGTGCGCACCACAAAATCCTTCAGGATCTTGTTCATGCCTGTGCCGAGGTGGATATGGCCGTTGGCATAGGGCGGGCCGTCATGCAGGACGAAGCGTTCCCGGCCTTTGGCCGTGTCGCGCATCTGCTGGTAGAGGTTGGCCCCTTCCCAGCGCTCCAGCCATTTCGGCTCGCCTTGCGGCAGGCCGGCGCGCATCGGAAAGTCTGTCTGGGGCAGGAAAAGCGTGTCTTTGTAGTCGCGCGCGGATGAAGTTTCAGGCGCGTCGCTCGCATCGGTCATGGCGGCGTATCCGGTTCTCTGGCTGGTCGTTCAGATCAATGAGGGGCGAAAAACTGTCCCGGCTGCCGCGAACCGTCTCTGCGAGGAGCGGTCCTAGCGGGCCGGGCCGGTAATTCGCGCAATTCGCGCGGAGATCTGGTGGGTGCTGAAGCTCATGCGTGCCGGTCTATCAGGCCCCGCCACGCCGGTCCAGAAGGGCGCGCGCTGATTGGCTGTCAGCGGCAATCTGCGCTTTCAGAGCCTCCAGCCCGTCAAAGCGGCGCTCCTCGCGGATGAAGGCGACGAGCGCCACCTCCAGCGTCTGCCCGTAGAGATCGCCGGAATAGTCGAAGAAGAAGGCCTCCAGGCGTTCCTCGGTGCCCTCCACGGTCGGGCGCCGGCCGATATTGGCAACGCCGCCGACCGGAATATCCCGGCCCGGCAGCATCGCCTCCACAGCGTAAACACCCGCTTTCGGACGCAGATAGTCGCCAAGCGCGATATTGGCCGTCGGAAAGCCAAGCGTGCGCCCGCGCTTGTCGCCATGGGCTACTTCGCCCTCGATGGCCCAGGGACGGCCCAACAGATGGGCTGCCGTCTCCACATCGCCTTCCCGCAAGGCATGGCGCACGGCGCTTGAGGAGAACTTGCCCCGGTCCTCAAGCCTCTCGGCCACAAGCGTCGGAGCTATATCCACTGCCAATCCGTACTCGGTGCCGAGCGTTTTCAATGTGCCGGCATTACCGGCCCGCCCCTTGCCGAAGCAGAAGTCCGCGCCCGTCACCACGCCGTCGAGCGCCAGCTCTCCGACCAGCACATCGCGCACGAAGTCTTCCGGCGTCATGGCCGCAAGCGCCGCATCAAAGCGGATCGTATCAACACGGGCGGCACCCGCAGCAAGAAGCGCGCGCTCCCGCTGGGCGTCATTCATCAGGCGGAAGGGCGGGTCTTCCGGCCGGAACAGGCGGCGCGGATGCGGCGCAAACACCGCCGCGACAGGCTCTGATCCGATGCGGGCCGCGAGGCGGCGGGCATGGTCCAGCACCGCGCGGTGGCCGGCATGCACTCCGTCAAAATTGCCAAGTGCGGCTACGCCGCTCATTCGGCGGCGGCCCGGCGCTTGCGGACCATCACTTCGGCTTCGGCCTTCATGCAGATCTCGCCCTCGACCTCGCAGACACAGTCCAGCATTACGCGGCGCTGCTTGATGTCGATGCCGGTAACCGTCGCACGCGCCGTCACCGTGTCGCCGATCCGCACCGGGCGTTCAAAGCGCATGGTCATGCCGGCAAACACCGCGCCCGGCCCCGGCAGATGGTTTCCCAGCACGCAGGAAATATAGGACGCGATCAGCGCGCCATGCGCGATACGGCCACGGAAGGGCGTGCGCGCGGCATACTCTTCATCGAGGTGCAGCGGATTGAAATCTCCGGACACTTCGGCGAAGCGGCGAACCGCCTCATCATCCACCAGACGGGTGATGAAAGCCGTCTGACCGACCTCCAACTCGTTGATTCCAAAGCCTTGCATCTCGATCTTTCGCATCGCCGCGTGTTTCTGCCGGGTGTTTAACCGAATTTTGACTGCACTTGTCTAGCCTGACAGCAGCCGGGGGAGAAAAGAACAGGGAAAACCTGACTACTCCTGCCGGAAAGCAGGGTGACAAACAAGGTCTGGATGGAGGTGCGGGTATGGCTGTCGAAATGTCGATGCCGATTCTGGTGGTAGATGATTACAAGACGATGATCCGGATTATCCGGAATCTTCTCACCCAGATCGGGTTTGAGAACGTCGATGAAGCTTCGGACGGAACCGAAGCGTTCGAGAAAATGAAAAAGCAGAAATACGGTCTGGTCATTTCCGACTGGAACATGGAACCGATGACCGGATACGAGCTGTTGCAACGCGTTCGCGCCGATGACACGACCAAGACGGTCCCGTTCATCATGGTCACTGCGGAATCGAAGACGGAAAACGTCATCGCCGCGAAAAAGGCCGGTGTGAACAACTACATCGTGAAACCGTTCAACGCCGGCACGCTCAAAGCGAAGATGGCCGCCGTTCTGGGCGATTTCTAAGCACGCAACCGCCTGCCTTTTTATGCTTTTTTATAAAGGAGGGATGTGATGCCCGCCGCAGAAGTTGCCGCGCGTGTGCGTGAGTCACTCGCCAATCTGAAGACCAAGGACCTGAAAGACGGTCAGGTGATGGAAGTGCTGTCGCTTGCACAGCAGCTTACCGACACCATGCAGCTTTTCTTCGGATCACTCGACAAGTCGATCCACAGCGAATTTGTCTATATCGCCGACTATATCGCCCGGACGCGGACGGAAATTTCCAAGCTGCGTCCCAACGATATCAAGGAACAGCGTATCCCGACCGCTGGCGCGGAGCTGGAAGCCGTTGTCACCGATACCGAACGGGCGACCGAAAGCATCATGCACGAGGCCGAGACCCTGCTGGGCGCAAAGCCGGACGATCTGGATAGCTACAAGGCAGAGGTCGATGATGCCATGATGCGCATTATCGAGGCCTGCTCGTTCCAGGACCTGTCAGGCCAGCGCGTGTCCAAGGTCGTGGAGTCGCTGCGTCACGTCGAAAAGCGTGTCAGCCGGTTTGCCGCCACCATGGGCGTGCATGACGCCGAGGCCGATGAGGACGAGGTGGCCGAAGCAGAGCGCAAGAAGAAGCTGCACCTTAACGGCCCGGCGATTGGCGGACCGGAAGTGAAGCAGGATGCCATCGACGAGATGATCGCATCCGATCTCGACCAGAACGCGATTGACGCCCTGTTCGACTAGACGGGTAGCGACAGTCAAAGAAAAAGGCCCGCCGGACATCCGGCGGGCCTTTTTGTTTCTTGTACCTGAAACAGGCTTCAGGCCGCTTTCGGCGCGCTCACGACCTGATTGGCCTCGTCAAGCAGCACCACGTTCGGAACGAACTGGCGCGCGGTCTCGGCATCCATCTGCGCATAAGCGACGACGATGATCCGGTCGCCGACCTGCGCCAGACGCGCCGCCGCACCATTGATGCCGAACGTCTTCGATCCACGCGGCGCAGGGATGGCGTAGGTGGTAAAGCGTGCGCCGGTATTGATGTTGAGCACATCGACCTGCTCGTTCGGCAGGATGCCCGACGCGTCCAGCAGATCAGAATCGATCGAGATCGACCCTTCATAGTGCAGGTCCGCGCGCGTCACGCTGGCGCGGTGGAGCTTGGCCTTCATCATGGTGAGCTGCATCGAGATGGTCCCGGATGGCTGATGTTGCGCTGCATATAATGCATCAGGCGGGCCGCGAACAGACCCCTCGCCCGCCGGAACCCGATTCCGGTGCCGCCTGCCGCCCCGATGTGTTAACGTGACTCCGGACGCGCCGATGTGCCCGGCGCGGCAAATCGGGGGTTGGGCCTATGGACATGATCCGCATCTGTGCCCTGATGGCAGCCCTACCGCTGTCCCTGGCCGCCCCCGCATTCGCGCAGCAGCAGCAGCCTCAGCCCGGCGCGGCGCCGCCAGCCCTCGTGCTGGAGCAGGCCCGGACACGCCAGCAGGTCCTGCAGTCAATGGAAGCGCGCCAGCAGCAGGCCCCGCAAACCTTTCAACTGAACCCGGAGGCCGTGCGACAGGCCCTTGCCCAGCGCGTCCAGCCTGATCCCGGCGCGGGCGCGCAAGCCCCTGAAACCGATGCGCAAGGCCGCCCGATCACGCCGATTGACTGGGGCACCGCCGCCATCGACATGCGCCGCGACATTGCGCGGATGAACCCGGACACCACGGCCACCTTCGTGCCGACCCAGCCTCCGCCACGCATTCCGCCTTTCCGCAACACACCGCCGGCAGAGCTGGCGCGCCCGCGCCTGCCGGTCCTCCTGCCCCTTGAAACCGAACCGGCATCGACACGCGGCGAGGAGGAAGGCGGCGGCGTTGAAGGGATGATGTTCTTCGCCTCGGACTATTTCTACAGCGCCAGCTTTCACCGGCGCGGGATCATGTACCAGATCACCGGCACGCGCATCGTGCACGCGGTAGAGGCCAGCCCAGACATTGCCGCGCGCTATCTGGGCATGACCAATGCCCAAGGCCAGCTCGTCACCCGCAACGAGTTCGGACAGGAGCTGAGCTTCAACCGCTATGGCGCGGCCTATACCCTGCTGATCGCCTGCGCCAATCCTGACGAGAGCGCCGAATGCCGCGACGAGAGCACCATTCGCAGCTTTGCGGGCCGGCTGGTGGTCGCGGGCGGGTCGCCTGAAGGCCTGCCACCGCGCAGCAGACCGGGGAGGCAGCCATGAGCGTGACACGCGACTACACGCTGGCAGCAATCATTGGCGGCGGCGCGCTGATTGCCGCCATTTTCTGGCCTGGCGCGCAGGACGAGTCGCCCGCCCCGGTTGAGCCTGCCGAGGAGACGCAAGCGCCAGAACCGGAAGAGCCCGAAACACCCCAGCCCGAAGAAGCACCCGAGCCGGAGGAAGTTCCCGAACCGGAAGCGGAGGAAGAGGCCGAACCGGTTGTCCTGCTGGACTGGCTGGATGAGGAACCCTCCTATACGCCTGCCGGAGAACTGCCCGAAGGCTCCGGCAGCGGCGTCGCAGACGCACCGGTCTATGCACCCGGCATGCGCTTTCCGGTAGAGGTGCCGCGGGCCTTTCCCAACACCCAGCTCTGGCGGCCCGGCGGCATTCACGCCAGCCCGCCATGGAACCAGTGCGCAGAGGAGAATTACGACTATCCCTGGTTTGACAATTTCTGCGAGACGCGCGGCTGGTCGACGCCCATGTGCCCCGGCGGCACCGGCCATCAGGGACAGGATATCCGCCCGCCTCGCTGCCCGCGCAGCCCCTATGGCGACGAAGACCGCTTCTGGGCTGTGGCTGCCGATAACGGCGTTATCAGCGGCATTTCCAGCCACACCGTCACCCTGCTGGCTGATGATGGCACAAGCTATCTCTACCTCCACCTCGACCCGGCCCGGCTCGATGTGGAAACCGGCGACACGGTCGCACGCGGCGAGCGGATCGGGGTTATCTGGAACCATTTCGGTGCCACACCGACGACGTTCCATTTGCATTTCGAGATTCGCCAGAGCGTGCTGATCGGCGAGGAGATACGCCTCACGCCGGTACCGCCCTACACCTCGCTGATCGAGGCCTTCGAGCGCCTGGCGCGCGGCGATGATGCAGACGGGGATTATCCGGAGCCGTATTAGGTTCCAGCTTGTCATCACCCGCTTCATGGGGGTGACCCATCCTCTTTTAGTTCCGCAACGCATCCGCGTTGCGGTGTTCCGCGCGCGAGCGCGGGCGGCCGGTCGGCCTTGCGGCCCCTGGCGGGGCCGGAAAAGTCTGAGCAGTTCCCAAAACCGGGTTCCCGGGCTTGACCCGGGATCCATGCGTTTCCCCGACGCCAATCGGGGTCCAGACGCCGTACGAGCTGGGCACCGGCTTGCGCCGGTGAAATGCGAGATGGCTTGGAAACCAACAATGCATTGAAAAAATGGTTCCCGGCTCGGGGGCCGGGAACCCGGCTGCACTGTGCCGGACATGCTCTACCCGCCCAAGCGCGCTGAAACGCGCCGGGGAAAAGCCCCTACCCCCGCCGTGCCTTGAAAAACGCTTTCAGCAGGGTGGCACTCTCTTCTGCCATCACACCGCCGGTCACCTGCGGGCGCCAGTGGCAGGTGGGTTGATCAAAAAAACAAACACCATGCTCAACAGCCCCGCCCTTCGGATCGGACGCGCCATAGACCAGACGCCCGATACGGGCATGGCTGATGGCGCCCGCGCACATCGTGCACGGCTCCAGCGTCACGAACATTTCAAGTCCGGTCAGCCGGTAATTGCCAAGCGCCTCGCCCGCCTCGCGCAACGCCAGTATCTCGGCATGGGCGCTGGGATCATGCCCGGCAATGGGCGCATTGTGGGCGAGCGCAACCACCCTATCGGTCGCCGGATCGACAATCACTGCGCCAATGGGCGCCTCGCCCGCGGCGGCAGCGGCTTGCGCCTGACCCAAGGCTAGCGTCATAAAGCGTATGTCGCGGCTCTCATCCATTCTGAGCCGCTTAAGCCTTCACCGGAGCGCCCGCAAGCCTTGGCCAGACCCCCTGCCCCCAAATCCGCAGACGACGGCGAACGTATCGCCAAGGTGCTCGCCCATGCCGGTGTCGCCTCGCGGCGCGAAGCCGAACGCATGATCGAGGAAGGCCGGGTGAGCCTGAACGGCAAGATATTGAAAACCCCTGCGGTGAAGGTTGGCCCCGGCGATGATGTGCGCGTCGACGGCAAACCCATTGCCGCGCGCCCGCCGACACGCCTGTGGCGCCATCACAAGCCCGACGGGCTGGTGACGACCCATGCCGATCCGCAAGGGCGCGAAACCGTCTTTCAGTCCCTGCCGAAGGATATCGGCCGGGTGATTTCCATTGGCCGCCTCGATCTCACCTCGGAAGGCCTGCTTCTCCTGACCAATGATGGCGAGCTGGCCCGTGTGCTCGAACTGCCTTCCACGGGCTGGACGCGGCGCTATCGCGTGCGTGCCTTCGGTGACATCACAGAGGAAGCCATCGAGAAGCTGAAGAACGGCATCACCGTCGAGGGCGTGAAATACGGCCCCATCGACGTGGTTGTGGACCGGCGCACCGGCTCCAACACCTGGCTGACGGTCGGCCTGAAAGAGGGCAAGAACCGGGAGGTGCGCAAAGTCCTCTCGGCAGTAGGCCTTACCGTGAACCGCCTCCTGCGCACCGCCTATGGCCCCTTCCAGCTCGGCGCGCTGGAGAAGGGGAAAACGGAAGAAATCCGCCGCTCGGTGCTGCGCGAGCAGCTGGGCAAGCTCTATCCGCTCGATGGCGACGGCTATCCGATGAAGGAAGGCGCGCGCGAGGCCGACATGACCGGCCGCGCGGTTGCAAGGCCGGAGCGCCCGCGTCCGCCAGCGCCTGCCGGAAGCGGCCCCAAACGCCCTTCCCCCGGCGCGCCGCGTGGCAAGCCTGCTACCGGCAAACGCCCTGACAACAAGGCCCGAAAGCCCGATGCGCATCATCGCCGGAAGCCATAAGGGCCGCGCGCTCAGCGCGCCCAAGGGCCGCAATACCCGCCCTACCGCCGACCGCACCCGCGAAAGCATCTTCAACAAGCTGGCCCACGCCAGCTGGTCGGAGGGAGTCGAGGGCAAGCGCGTGATCGACCTGTTTGCAGGCTCCGGCGCGCTGGGTTTCGAGGCGATGAGCCGGGGCGCGGCTTTCTGCCTGTTTGTCGAAACCGATGCCGGAGCCAGAGGCGCCATACGCGACAATGTCGAGGCGCTGCAGCTCTGGGCGACGACGCGGCTGCACCGGCGCGATGCAACGGCCATGGGGCCGAAACCGGCCAATCTCGGCGCGCCGTTTGATCTGGTCTTCCTCGACCCTCCCTATGGCAAAGGCCTTGGCGAGCTGGCGCTGTCCCGCATGCTTGATGGTGGGTGGCTCAGCCCCGGCGCGATTGCCGTTCTGGAAGTCGGCATTGACGAGACCCCGGAAACACCCGGCTGGGAACGCCTCGATGAAGGCGAATACGGCGCGGCAAGGGTGGTGTATCTGCGAAGGGGGTAGCGCACCTCTCTTCGTCGTTCCCGCGCAGGCGGGAACCCAGAGCCACTTGGCAGCGGCATTGCTCTTCGATCTCTCGATCTCCGCCTGCGCGGGGATGACGAACGCAGGAGCTGGAGGAAGTCCTCACTTCCGCCCGAAAAGCCTTTCAATATCAGAGAGTTTGAGTTCCACGTAGGTCGGCCGGCCATGATTGCACTGGCCGGAGTGAGGCGTGGCTTCCATCTCGCGCAGGAGCGCGTTCATCTCATCGCCGTTGAGGCGACGCCCAGCCCGCACCGAGCCATGGCAGGCCATGGTGCCGACGACCTCTTCCAGCTTTTCCTTCAGGGACAAGGCCTCGTCATATTCGGCAAGCTCATCGGCGAGATCGCGCATCAGGCCCTGCACGTCGAGCCGTTTGAGAAGGGCCGGCGTTTCACGCACGGCAATCGCGCCCGGCCCGAACGGTTCGATGACCAGCCCCAGCTCGGCAAGTTCGTCTGCCCGGTCGAGCACGCGACGCGCCTCGCCCTCGTCCATCTCCACGATTTCCGGCACTAGCAGCGCCTGTCTTGCAACGCCCGTCGAGGCGAGCGCGGCCTTCATCCGTTCATAGACGAGGCGCTCATGGGCCGCATGCTGATCCACGATCACGAGGCCGTCACTGGTTTGCGCAATAACGTAGGTACCGTGCACCTGCGCGCGCGCCGCGCCCAGCGGGAAGTCTTCCAGCTCGCGGGCAGGTTCCGCCTCCACGCGGGCGGAATACGCCAGACCTGATGGTTCGCCGCGCAGCGCTCCGGCGACATACCCGACATCAAACTCATGACTGGAGCGTTCGGCGAGAGACGCCTCATAGGCAGGCGAAACGCGCGCGCCGAATTCACTCCGGGAGGCCGCCCAGAGCGAACCGGTCAGAGCGGTCTGCGGCTGCAACCGTCCAAGTGTCTGGGCCGCCACCGTCGTTGACGCGCGGTGGCCGGCACCGGCCAGTGCATGGCGCAAGGCCCCCACGATCAGCCCGCGCACAAGGCCGGCATCGCGAAAGCGCACCTCCGCCTTGGCCGGATGGACGTTCACGTCCACCTCGTCGGTCGGAAGATCGACATAGAGCGCGACCACCGGGTGGCGGTCGCGGGCGAGAAAATCCTGATACGCGCCGCGCACCGCGCCGACCAGCAGCTTGTCGCGCACGGGCCGCCCGTTGACGAACAGGAACTGGTGCTGGTTGGTCCCGCGATTATAGGTGGGAAGGCTTGCCCAGCCTGTGACACTTACCCCTTCTCGCACCGTATCAATGGCAAGCGCATTCTCGGCAAAGTCCCGGTCGAGGAGGGCCGCCAGGCGCGTGCGCCGCGCCTCGGCCATGTCCGTCATGCCCGGAGCCTGCAAGGCGAGCCGCGAGCGGCCATCAAGGGTGAGGAAAAAGCCGACATCGGCTCTGGCGAGCGCGAGGCGCTTCATCACATCGGTGATGGCCATGCTTTCAGCACGCTCGCTTTTGAGAAACTTCAGGCGCGCGGGCGTGGCATAGAAAATATCGCGTACCTCTACGCGCGTGCCCGTCCGGCCGAGCGACGGTGCGGGGCGTGCCTCGCCTGTCCGGCCGCCTTCCACCTCCAGCGACCAGCATTCACCAGAAGCGTCCTGAGTCGTGATCGAAAAGCGTGCCACCGAGCCGATGGACGGAAGGGCCTCGCCCCGGAACCCCATCGAGGCAATGTTGAGAAGATCATCCTCGCCATCAGCGCCCACCGGCAGCTTGGAGGTGGCGTGACGCTCAACGGCGAGAGCAAGTGCGTCACGGTCCATGCCATGGCCATCGTCTTCGATGAGCAGCCGGGTCAGCCCGCCCTGATCGGCACGCACATCAATGCGGGTGGCACCGGCATCAAGTGCATTTTCCACCAGCTCTTTCAGCGCCGAGGCCGGACGCTCGACCACCTCGCCAGCGGCGATGCGGTTGACGGTTTCAGGGGTGAGTCGGCGGATAATGGCCATGAACGGGAAAGTCGGGGCTGGGGCCTTGCCGGTCAAGCACCCGGGGCAAAGCTGTGCAGGCGCGCATCCAGCCCGTCCCGGACAGCGGGCCATTCATCGGCCAGGACCGAGAAATAGACCGTGTCGCGCCGGTCACCGCGCCAGGTCTGCATGTGGCTGCGCAGCGTGCCCTCGCGTACCGCACCCATGCGCGTCATCGCCCGCTGGCTGCGTTCATTGCGGCCATGGGTCTTCAGCTCCACGCGCAGCGCCCCGGCCTCGAACGCCCGGCCCAGCATGAGGCGCTTGCAGGCCGGATTGACCACCCCGCCACGCCAGGGCGCGCCGTACCACGTCCAGCCGACCTCCACACGGGCATGCTCTGCCTCTATCGCGAGATAGGCCGTATGCCCGGCCAGCTCGCCACTCCTCGCAAGGCGCACGGCGTGACTGATCTGCCGGCCCGCCGCCTGCTGGCCCAGCATCATGTCAAACCAGCCATCGAAGTGGGGGCCGTCACCACGCAGGCTCGTCCAGTCCCAGAGCTCCTGCTCGGCGGCCAAGGGCCGCAAGCCTTCGCGGTGATGTTCTGCCATCGGTTCGAGGCGAACATGAGCGTTTTCAAGTATCTGCGGCTCCAGCCTCATCATCCCTGCCCTGTCAGCATCCATACGCCTTGCGCGAAATAATAGGCACCGATCAGCGTCACGAGGCGCTTTGTCCAGCGCCGGAAGACATCATCGCTGATCCGGTCGAGCACTTTTGCGCCCAGCGTCGTGCCCAGCACGGAGAGCGGAAGGGCAAGCGCGATCAGCCAGAATGACCCACCCTCGCCTGCGGCCAGCGCCGGAGCGATGTAGTACGCGATCTTCACGCCATGCGCGGCGACCTGGGTGGCCGCCTTGGTGGCGACAATCGCACGCCGGTCCGCGTCCACATTCTGGAAGAAAGTATCGAGGAGCGGGCCAGACACGCCCGCAATCACGTTGAGACCCGTGACGAGAACCCCGCTGGCCACGCCGTGAGCCGGGCGGGTCGCATCAAGTGAGAAAACGGACTTCGGGACCCAGACGATCAGCGGCACCAGCCCCAGCACGATGAAAAGCCAGGGCCGCGGCAGGATCAGCGTGAACGACAGCAGCAGAAGGGCAATCGTGACCGACCCTGCCAGATACCAGCCAATCGCCCGCCACAGGATGAAACGGCGCAGAAGCACGGCCCGCCATCCGTTGGACACGCTCTGCACCGCGCCATGCATAACCATCGCGGCAGGCACCGGCAGAATGGCTGCGAGGACGCCCATCAGGATCAGTCCGCCCGCCATGCCGAACACAGCCGACAGGAAGGCGGGCGCGAGCACCGCAAAAAGAATGATGAGGGATGTCATGTCACAGATGGAATCACCGGCAGGAAGTGCCATGATAGTCCGGACAAACGAAAATGGCCCGGCAGGGCAACACGCGAAAACGGCGAGGGAGGACACCCCACATGGATTTTGAATACACGGCCCGCTGCAAGGATTATCTCCAGCGTCTGCGCGCCTTCATGGACGAGCATGTCTATCCCAACGAGAAGACCTATCACGACCAGCTGGCCGGTTTTGGTACCAATCGCTGGCAGGTCCTGCCGGTCATTGAGGAGCTTAAAGCCAAGGCCAAGGCGCAAGGCCTGTGGAACCTGTTCCACCCAGATGCCAAGCACGGCGCCGGGCTTTCCAATGCAGACTACGCCCCTCTCGCCGAGGAAATGGGCCGGGTTGTCTGGGCCTCGGAAGTGTTCAATTGCTCCGCGCCTGATACCGGCAATATGGAAGTGCTGTCGCGCTACGGCACGAAGGAACAGCAGGACAAATGGCTGACGCCGCTTCTGGCGGGCGAGATCCGCTCCGCCTTCCTGATGACCGAACCGGCTGTCGCCTCCTCTGATGCAACCAATATCGAGTGCTCCATCAGACGCGATGGCGATGAATACGTTATCAATGGCCGCAAATGGTGGAGCTCGGGCGCCGGCGATCCGCGCTGCGCCGTCTATATCGTCATGGGCAAGACCGACCCGGATGCCGAGCTGCACAAGCAGCAATCCATGATCCTGGTACCGGCCGATGCCAAGGGTGTGAAGGTACTGCGCCACCTGCCCGTCTTCGGCTATGACGACGCCCCGCACGGCCATATGGAGGTGGAACTGAAAGACGTGCGCGTGCCCGCCTCCAACATGTTGCTGGGCGAAGGGCGCGGCTTCGAGATTGCGCAAGGCCGCCTCGGCCCGGGCCGCATCCACCACTGCATGCGCACCATCGGCGCGGCAGAGCGCGCGCTGGAACTGATGGTCAAGCGTGCGATGAGCCGTACCGCCTTTGGCAAGCCGGTCATCAAGCATTCGATCTGGGAGCACCGCATTGCCCGCGCCCGTATCGATATCGAGACCTCGCGCCTCCTTACCCTGAAGGCTGCCTGGATGATGGACACGGTCGGCAACAAGGCCGCGCGCGGCGAGATCGCGATGATCAAGGTGGCAGCGCCCATCATGGCCCTGAAAGTCATTGATGACGCCATTCAGGCCCATGGCGGCGGCGGCGTGTCGGACGACTTCCCGCTTGCCTCCTCCTATGCCGGCATCCGCACGCTTCGCATTGCTGACGGTCCTGACGAGGTGCACGAGCGCACGATTGCCCGCCTCGAGATGAAGCGCTGGCTGAACGAAGCGTAAGGATACAGGCGATGAATGCTCCTGCAGGATTTTCCGACATTCTGGTTGAAGATCACGGCGCAGTACGCGTGATCCGCTTCAACCGGGCCGCCAAGAAGAACGCCATCACGCGGGCCATGTACACGGCCATGGCGCAAGGGCTGGAGACGGCTGAAACCGACAAGGCCATCCGCGCCGTGGTCATCGCCGGCAGTGAAGGCGTCTTCACCGCCGGTAATGACCTGATGGACTTCATGGAGGCGCCGCCAACGATCGGCGGGGGCGACATGCCGCCGGTGGAGCGCTTCATGCGCGCTTTTTGGCGAAAATCCCGGGGACAATGGCGGCAGAAGCAAGGACTGACATGAGCAGTCGTCGTGACATATTCATTGTTCATGTCCTCCAAAGAGTGTCTAGAATTGACAAAATATAGGTGTTGAGTTCTCCATGGGCAGTCGAGATAACGGTGCCATCATACCACTTTCTTTCGTCAGCATTGAGCCAATCAGGGTAGGATGATTCGAAAAGTTTCTTAATGTCCGAGACAGAGATACGATCCCCACAAGTCGCATGTAGCGGTTCGACATAATTCGCTACCATGGTGAAACGCTTTGTGCGCAGGACGCTCGGTGGTGCGCGGGCAGCGCGGACAAGAGTGAAGATGCCCAATTTATCAGGTGGACGGAGCCACCGCATTGGCGTCGCCGAGAAGCTACGTCTTACTTCCATAAGCTCAGAAAACTGATGAAGTGATTCATCTTTCTCGCATCGCCAAAGATGCCATTGGCCAATCGCGTCAAGAGCTTCTTGGTAATAGTGGCTGTATTGTAGATCTGGCAGGTGAGCCGATATCAGGTTCCTCATCTCCTCCAATATGATCGCGGTGGTGTTCTCATTG